>CALGLS010000333.1 GCA_937959375.1 uncultured Saprospiraceae bacterium | reverse complement strand
CCTTATACATTTGCTTGGAGCAACACTTCGGTAGATGAAGATCCAACTGGACTTTCTGCTGGTAACTATGTGGTGTTTGTAACAGATGCAAATGGATGTACTGGTACAATATCAACAGCAGTTGATGAACCTGCAGATGTTGATGTTGTAATTACCAATGTTTCTCAATTTGGCGGGTTTAACTTGAGTTGTGAGACTTCAGAAGATGGATCAGCTGAGATTGCTGTTAGTGGAGGTTCAGCACCATATACTTATGCCTGGGACAATGGAACGACTGATGCAATGCTTTCAGGTGTTGCTGCAGGGACCTATACTATAGTCGTGTCAGATGCGAATGGTTGTACTGGAACAAGTCAAGTGAGTCTTGAAGCGCCGATAGGAGTTACAGTTGATTTTAGAGTAGAAGATGCCAGCTGTTTTGGTGATAATGACGGTGCTATCTATGTTTCTGGAATTGAAGGAGGAACAGCTCCTTATCAGTATGCAATTGATGGTGAGGAATATACTAATGCTGGTTTATTTGGAAGCCTTGTTGGTGGTCAATATGAAATCGCAATTCAAGATGCAAACGGTTGTACAAGTACAGAAGATGTATTTGTAATGGAACCATCTGAAATAGTGGTGAGTCTTGGTAATGATCTTACCTACCAACTAGGTTCACCTGAACTGCCAATTGAATTGGAAGCCATTGTTAACATCGGAGTAGATTCAACTTCACTACAGCACTGGGAATGGACACAAGGACGGTTCTTTGTTGAAAACGATACGAGTATATTCGAACCTGTAAGAAAAATTAATCCTTTAGAAACTACCCTCTATGAATTCTTTGTAATTGATACCTCAGGTTGTATAGGAATAGATCAAATGACGGTGAACATCACAAAGGATCGTAAGGTGTATATTCCAAATGCCTTTAGTCCAAATGGAGATGGTCAAAATGATAGATTCTTTATTCAGTCTAGTGCTGAATTAGAACGAGTTAAGACCTTCAAGATTTACAACCGTTGGGGTGAAGTTGTTTACGAATTAAGTAACTTCTTCGCAAATGATCCAAATAATGGTTGGGACGGATTTTTCAAAGGTCAATTAATGAACCAAGCAGTATTTGTTTACTATGCAGAAGTTATTTTTAAAGATGGACGTGAAGAAATACTACAGGGTGATGTCACCTTGATGAGATAGATTAAGAGATTATTTAAATATTAAAACCGCCATACTTGATTCATCAGGTATGGCGGTTTTTTTTGTAAAAAAAATTACTAAGACATAAAGAATCTCTTCTTGATAAATTTCTTTTTGTTCGTTTATAAAAAAAGCATTAAATTGTGCTGTTATTCGATCCTACCTTTTAAAAACAAACGTTATTTGTTTTTATAAAACGATGAGTGTTACTCATTATCTTAAGTTTTTTTATCTCATACAATCATTAAAATGACTACTGTTTACCCAGTAGTTTTATAAGTATGGTCTGTTTGATATGAAAATAAACGACTGTTAACTATTTGCAAATTCACTATTAAAATTATTCCTCAAATGGGACGGAAACTGTCACTCTACCTGATTATTACAATTATTTTTTCATTATTCACAATCCAAACCGGCTTGCATGCGCAGTGCAACAACCCCAACGGATCTGATTTTCCAGCTCCTCCAGGACCTACCAGTTGTGATGCCGTTTCTTTTTGTAACGGTGAGATCAATGGGTATTGTGGACAACTTGGTGGAACAAACGTTACTTGGCCAAGTTCTCTTTGTAATGGAAATGGTGTGCCTAATAATATGGAATGGTTGGCTTTTGTAGCAGCATACACAACAATTACGATTACTATTACCCCTTTTAATTGTCCGGGTGTGCCAGGTGGTTTTCAAGGAATTCAAGCAGGGATATATGATGACTGTGAAACAGGGCCAGGTGCCGTAGTTCCCGGAGCTTGTCAAACAGCTTGCTCTACAGGGCCAATTAATCTGACTAGTAATAACTTCATCGTTGGTAATGTTTATTACCTATTCATAGATGGTTGTTCTGGTGATATGTGCGAGTATGTAATTGATGTAACCCCATTTGATGCAACGGCACTTCCTGATTTAGTTAACCCAGTCGCTATTACTGGACCTACTAGTATGTGTGCTGGAGCAACTGGGATTACTTATTCTATTCCTGAAATATTTTCTGCCATTGACTATGTATGGACCGTACCAGCTGGTTGGACTGTTAACCAAACTTTACCTGGTAATGAAGTAACTATTGATTTCCCAAATACAACTACTTCAGGCCAAATCTGTGTCGTAGCAGAAAACGATTGTCATGATACAGATCCACTTTGTATTACAGTTAATGTCGCACCTATTCCGCCAACAAACGACATTGGTTATTATTGTGAAGGTGAGTCTTTTATTTATGATAGCAATGGAGAGAGTTATACAAATGGTTCTTACTCAGTTGTGTTAAATGGGGCAAGTTATCAAGGCTGTGATAGTACGGTACTTTTGAATGTAATTGAAAATCCTGATGTAACAAATGAAATCGATATTGCAATATGCCAAGGGGAAGATTACTTTGTTTGTGGGGCGCCTTATGAATTAGAAAATACATATACTATTTCTTGTGGACCTAACTTTCAAGGTTGCGATAGTACCATAATATTGAACTTGTTTATACTAGAACCAAGTGTTGATATTGCTGGAGGAGGTGCCTTGGGATGTGATCTGACTAATCCATTATATTTAGATGGTTTTAATTCGGAAGGAGATTCGTTTTTGTGGACTACTTCAGATGGAGATATTTGTGATGATCCAACGTCTCCATTTATTCAAGTTTGTGCAGCAGGTACTTACTGTCTCACATCAACAATAGAAATGACTACGGCTACTCAAGGAACCGTTAGTTGTACTGCACAAGAATGTGTGGTTGTGACTTCCAATAGCGAACTTCCAATGACAACGTCAGCAAGTACCGATATCGCTTGTAACGGTGAAACAAATGGAACCGCAACGATTACGGTAAGTAATACAGGGATAGGGCCATTCACTTATAACTGGGTACCTAATGTAAGTTTGACAAATACAGCATCTGGTTTGACAGGAGGAACCTATATGGTAACAGTTACTGCAGACAACGGTTGTTCATCTGTAGAAACTATTGAAATAGATGAACCAGCTGCTTTAGTACTATCCACAACACAAACAAATGGTAGTTGTGACGGTAGTCTAAATGGAACAGCAACAGTAACGCCATCGGGAGGGACAGCTGGTTACAGTTATGCTTGGTGTAACGGACAAACTACAGAAATGGCAACAAGTCTTCCTGTCGGACAATGTTGTGTAACCGTGACTGACGCTAGTAACTGTACCGAAGAAATATGTGTAGATATAACGACTCCAACACCATTGACTATTTCAACTACACAAACGAACGTTGATTGTAATGGAGCAAGCACTGGTGGTGGAACAGTAACGGTAGGAGGAGGAACAGCAGGATACACATACCTATGGTGTAATGGAGCAACAACTGCAACGGTTGCTAATTTACCTGCTGGAGAATGTTGTGTTGTTGTGACTGACGCAAATAACTGTACCATACAATCTTGCATTGATCTAACTGAACCAACAGGAATGAACTTAACGACTTCGCAAACGAACGTTTCATGTGAAGGAGGATCTGATGGTTCTGCAACGGTAACACCAACCGGTGGAGCTGGCGGATATACGTACCTATGGTGTAATAACCAAACCACACAAACAGCAACGGATCTACCCGCAGTAGCTTGCGAGGTTGTAGTAACAGATGCAAATGGTTGTACTTCAACTGCAATAGTAACACCTACTCAACCTGCAGCTATTTCTTTGAGTACAACTCAAATGGATGTAAACTGCATTGGGCAAAGTGATGGTTCCGCAACGGTAACACCAACTGGAGGAGCCGGAGGATTTACCTTCTTATGGTGTAATACCCAAACAACTCAAACAGCAACAGATTTACCCGCGGGTCCTTGTCAGGTTGTTGTAACAGATGCAAACGGATGCACCAGTGAAACAACCGTTATTTTGACAGAACCAGCAACTGCAATCAGTATTTCAGGAACTTCTATGGACGCAGCTTGTGGAAATAATAACGGTTCAATTGATATTACTGTAAGTGGAGGTACCGCTGGGTATACCTACCAATGGTCACCAAGTGGAGGAGTAGTTGAAGATCCCACAGGTCTTGGTCCAGGAACTTACACCGTCGTAGTGACGGATGCCAATACTTGTACTGAAACCTTCTCAATTGATGTGAATGTACCTTCTGGATTGAGCTTGTCAAATACGGTTACTGATGTAAGTTGTAATGGTGGCTCCGATGGAAGTATCGATCTAGTCGTTACTGGAGGTACAGGATTAATAACTTATTTGTGGGATAATGGAGCAGGAACTGTAGAGGACCCAACAGATCTTGAGGCAGGAACTTATAATGTAACGGTTACCGATGCAGCTGGTTGTGAATTTGTTTCATCCGCTGTGGTCAATGAGCCAGATGCAATTACAGCAAGTGGTTCTTCTAATCAAGCGACTTGCGGTGATGATAATGGATCAATTTCGATTATAGTAAATGGAGGAACTGGAGCCTATAACTACGTTTGGACACCAGGTGGATCTACCGACCAGAATCCTGTAGGACTTGCTCCTGCAAACTATTCCGTTTTAATTACGGATGCGAATGGTTGTACCGGAACAACTGCTGTCGAAGTAACGACTCCTGATCCAATCCAATTATCCATTACTCCAACAGATGCAAATTGTAATGGAGCTGACGATGGAAGTATTGACCTAGAGGTTACAGGAGGTACTGCTGGATATTCCTACGCATGGACAGGTACTACAAGTATTAGTCAAGACCCAATAGGATTAACTGCTGGAAACTACGAAGTGACGGTAACCGATGCTGATAACTGTACAATGGTAATCAGTACTGTGGTCGGAGAACCTACACCGATTGTGGTTGCTTTCACAACAACAGAAACAATCTGTGGAGAAGATAATGGAACCGCAACGGTAACTGTAAACGGGGGCTCTGCTCCATATGATTATGCTTGGAACAATGGAGCTGGAGGAAATACACCAAATCCAACAGGACTCGAAGCCATTACTTACGAAGTAACCGTTACAGATGATAACGGCTGTTCCGTAATAGAAACAATTGACGTAGGTGAAATAGAACCAATGGATCTTTCCATTTCTGCCAACGATGCAAATTGTAATGGTGGAATGGACGGAAGTATTGACCTCGAAGTTACAAACGGAACAGGACCTTTTACTTATACTTGGACCAACACCATAAGTGTGGATCAAGATCCGGTGGGCTTGTCAGCAAATAATTATGAAGTACTGGTTACGGATGCAAACGGTTGTACCGAAACAATAGACATCGATGTTGATGAACCATCGGCAATAGAAATAACAGGAAGCGCACAGGATGCTGTTTGTGGAGATGATAACGGTGCAATTAGTATCAATGTAAACGGCGGTGCAGGCGGTTACACCTACCTTTGGTCGCCAACAGGTGATCTAGATGAAGATCCGTCAGGACTCGGACCAGGAACGTATTCCGTTGTTGTTACAGATGCTAATAACTGTACCGAAACATTTTCAATAGATGTTGAAACGCCATCAGGTCTAGCCTTGTCTGCTATCCCAACGGCAACAGATTGTAATAGCGAAGCAACTGGATCAATAGATTTGGATGTAGCAGGAGGAACCGGACCGTTCCAATACATTTGGGATAATAATGAAACAACTCAAGATATAGAAGACTTAGCTGGAGGAATTTATTGCGTAACCGTTACTGATGCGACCAACTGTACCATTGTATTGTGTGAAACAATTGACGAACCAGCTGCTATTGAAATAACAGGAAATGCTTTCGATGCAGTCTGTGGAGAAGCCAATGGAAGTATCGCTATTTCGGTAAACGGAGGAACTGGAACCTATGATTACCTTTGGACACCAGGTGGTTCAGTTTTACAAAACCCAACTGGTTTAGCAGTAGATAGTTATAGTGTATTAGTCACAGATGAAAACGGTTGTACTGGAACATTCTCAATTGATGTAGAAGAACCGAATGCACTTTTTGCAACAGCAACTCCTTCTAACGTAAGTTGTAACGGGGGAGCAGATGGAAGCATTGATCTTGAACCATCAGGAGGTCTTGCTCCATACACCTATGATTGGAGTTCTGGTTCCGTAATGCAAGACCCAACAGGTTTGTCTGCAGGCTCAGTCGTTTGTATTATAACAGATGCGAATGATTGTACTTTTGAAATACCAGTAGAATTGGAAGAGCCAGATCCAATCGAAGTTTCTGGAATATCAAGCCCAGAAACATGTGGTGACTCAAATGGTAGTATTACAAGTACGGTTGTTGGTGGTACAGGACCTTACACGTATGTGTGGATGCCTGGGAATTTAGTAGATCCAAATCCATCGAGTTTAGCTGCAGCTAATTACACCGTAGAAGTGACAGATGTAAATGGCTGTATCGGAATAGGAGCAGTTGAAGTATTGGCACCAAATGCATTGTTAGGAACAACAGCGACCAATGCTGTAAGTTGTAATGGTGGAGCAGATGGTACCGCTTCTGTAACGGCCAATGGTGGCAACGGACCTTATACCTATCAATGGTTGCCAATTGGAGGCACAAATGATGTCGCAACTGATTTACCTGCAGGTGACTATACCGTAGTGGTTACAGATGCTGATGGTTGTTCGATTGAGTTGCCTCAAACTGTAATAGAGCCAACACCAATTGTGATTGATGGAAACGCATTTCAAGCAACCTGCGGTGAAGCAAACGGATCTATCACAACAACAGTAAGTGGAGGAACCGGACCATACAATTATTTATGGATGCCAGGTGCCTTGGTTGATGCAAACCCATCAGGATTATTGCCAGATGATTATACATTGGAAGTAACAGATGGAAATGGTTGTATTGAGACTTTTGCCATTACAGTTGGTGCCCCAGCAGAACTGACAAGCAGTGCAATTGGTACAGATGTAAGCTGTTTCGGAGGAACCGATGGAACTGTTGATATTACAGTTGAAGGAGGAACTGCACCTTACACTTATATCTGGAGTAATGGTTCTACTGATGAAGATCCAACTGATTTTACAGCAGGCCCCGTCACCGGAACAGCTACAGATGCCAATGGTTGTACCACTGAGATCGCACTCGTTTTAGGGGAACCTACAGCACTAACAGCGACGGGAACTTCGACAGACGAAACTTGTGGTGAATCAAATGGATCTATTACGATAACACCATCGGGAGGAACCGCACCGTATTCTTATATTTGGGATACTGGTTTGCCTGACGCTCCAGATCAACCAAATTTATCAATAGGAACCTACTGTGTAGATGTAACAGATGCTAACGCTTGTGTTTTTAATATCTGTGTAGATGTTGTTACACCAAACGCTTTGACCTTGAGTGCAACTCCAACAGACGCGAATTGCTTTGGATCCTCAGATGGAAATATAGACTTGGAAGTAACAGGAGGTGTTGGGCCGTATACTTATGATTGGACAACTACTCCTTGGAATGGTGAAGATTTAAATGATATTCCAATGGGAACTTACACCGTAATCGTTACGGATGCTACTTTGTGTACGGCAACTTTGACGCAGGTGATTGGAGAGCCAACACTTATCGAAGTTTCAGATGTAAGTACACCAGCTGTTTGTGGACAAAATAATGGCGCATCTGATATTACAGCAACGGGAGGTGTCGGACCATATACTTATTTATGGAGCAATGGCTCTGTGGAGGAAGATCCAACTGATTTTGCATCGGGCAATTATATTTGTACGGTTACAGATGCGAACTTATGTACAGCAACACACGAAATTAGTGTAGTACCACCTAACGGACCTATGTTGTCAATCATCTCAGCTGATGCTTCTTGTTTTGATGCAACGGATGGAGCAGCTGATTTGCAAATTACAGGTGGCGCCACGCCATTTACATACGCATGGAGTTTTGGAGGAGTGATCACGGAAGATATTGCAAATTTGCCAGCAGGCAACTACACCGTAACTGTAACAGATAATGACGGTTGTACCTACACTGCCTCCACTCTAATTGAACAACCAGAAATCATAACAATAAATGGTAACGCAACCGATGAGACCTGTAATGCTTCTAACGGAACCATCACGATTTCAGTAGCAGGAGGAACGGGAACTTATACTTATTTGTGGAGCCCAAGTGGTTCGGTAGAACAGAATCCAACTAACTTGGCAGCTACCGATCACACCGTAGTGGTGACAGATGCAAACGGTTGTACGGGAACACAGATCATTACAGTAGATGCACCAAATGCATTGATTGGTGATGTGACACCAACAAACATTAGTTGTGACGGAGGGTCCAATGGAACAATTACAGCAAACATTTCAGGGGGTGTACCTCCGTATGAATATCTGTGGAGTCCGATGGGAGGAACTGGTCAAACTGCTTCTGGATTACCAGTAGGAAACTACACCGTACTCGTAACCGATGGAGCGGGGTGTGAATATACAATAACTCAAATGCTAACAGCACCACCGGCACTAGATGTAAACGGAACTGCTTCAGATGCGACTTGTGGAGAACAAAATGGTTCAATAGATTTAACCGTGACAGGAGGAGTAGGACCTTATGACTTTTTATGGGTGTCTGGTTTGCCACCAACGGAAGATCAAGCAAATGTTGGTGCGGGAAGTTATACTTGTATCGTAACAGATGCAAACGACTGTACCTTTACTTATGAAATAAATGTGAACACACCGAATATGCTTTTGGCGAATGCCGTAACCACTGATGTAAGTTGTAATAACGGATCAGATGGAACCGCAACAGTAACGCCATCAGGAGGTGTTGGCCCATATACTTACCTATGGATGCCTGGCGGTTCAACTGCCCCAGATCCAAGTGGTTTACCAGCAGGTAATTATACCGTTTCAGTAACAGATGCGACCAACTGTACGGTCACAGCCTCTGCAGTGATTAATGAACCAACAGCAATTTCAATTTCAGATATAACGACACCTGAAACCTGTGGTGATAGTAATGGAACAGCTGATATTACAGTGACAGGAGGAACAGCCCCATACACTTACTTATGGAGTACAGGTTCAATGGATGAAGACCCCGATAATTTTGGAGAAGGGGATTATGATGTAATTGTTACGGATGCGAATGGTTGTTCTGACATTCATACTGTTACAATAGATGCACCAGGTGCGCCTAACGTTAGTTTAATACCATCAGACGCAAGTTGTAATGGTGATGCTGATGGTGGAATTAATGTAACCGTTACTTCGGGAATACCACCGTTTAGTTTCTTGTGGAGTACGGGTGATATAACAGAAGATTTGACAGCTGTGATCGCAGGTGATTATACTTTGACCATAACTGATAATGATGGTTGTACAACGATTTATACCGAAACAGTGGGTCAACCAGTAGAATTAACGGCAAGCACAATTGGTCCAAATAACATACTTTGTAACGGAGGTAGCAATGGAAGTATCACGCTAGATGTAGTTGGTGGAACGATGCCATATTCCTTTGACTGGGATAATGGCGCACCAGATGTTCAAGACCCATTCGGTCTTTCTGCAGGTACCTACAACGTGACCGTTACAGATGCAAATGGATGTACTGCTTTATCTTTCGCGACATTAACAGAACCTACCGCATTAATGTTAGATGCTACGCCAACGGATGCCAACTGTAATAATGCAACAGATGGAAGTATTGACTTGACGGTGACTGGGGGAACCGGAACGTATATATTTGCTTGGAGCAACACTTCGGTAGATGAAGATCCGGTCAATCTAGGCGCAGGAAATTATGTAGTGGTGGTAACAGATGACAATGGATGTACTGAGTCTACAAGTGCCCTTGTTGCGGAACCAGCACCAGTAACAGTGACGCTTACTGCAGCATCTGATTTTGGAGGATTTAATTTGAGTTGTGCCAATTCAGAAGACGGTTTTGCAGAAGTACAAGCCGCAGGAGGTTTTGCACCTTTCGAATATCTTTGGGATAATGGAACAACAGGACCTCTTGCAAGTGATTTAGGAGGAGGAACCTATGCTGTAATAGCGACTGATAATAATGGATGTACAGGTACCACTTCGGTAAGCTTAGAAGGACCAGAAGATGTTTATGCATCCGCTATGGTCATCGACGTTAGTTGTTACGGAGATGATGATGGTGCAATTATTATTGATAGCATTGCTGGAGGAACAGGGCCTTACCTGTATTCATTAGATGGCGGTGATTTTACAACATCTCCACTGTTTGGAAACTTAGTGGGTGCCAATTATGATTTGACCATCCAAGATGCAAATGGCTGTGAAAGTGTTCAAGCGGTACAAGTTATTGAACCAGAAGAAATAGCGGTAGTGCTTCCTGCTGACTTTGAAATTCAGTTAGGTGACAGCGTTAGTCTAGAAGCTCAATTGAGTATTGATACGAGTTTGTTACAACAATGGGGTTGGACGGAAGGCCAAGCATTTAGAGATACTTGTACGTTATGTTTAGAACGATGGATATATCCATTTGAGTCAGGATCGTATGAGTTCCTCATGATTGACGACAATGGTTGTCTTGATGTTGAAAGCGTGAATATACGGGTTAGAAAAGATCGTCCGGTTTATATTCCGAATGCCTTTAGTCCGAACGGAGATGGTCGTAACGATTACTTCCAAATCTATCTAGGGGCAGGTGCTTCAAATGTAAAAACCTTTAAAGTATTTAATCGCTGGGGCGAAATTGTATATGAACTCAGTGACTTCTTCTTAATGGCTCCGGATGAAGGTTGGGATGGAATGTTTAAAGGCAATCTGATGAATCCTGCCGTTTTTGTATTCTATGCGGAAGTAGAGTTTTTAGATGGTCATGTGGAAATTTACAAAGGGGATGTTAGTTTGATGCGGTAGGAAATCTCTTTTTGATTCGAGAAGAAAAGGCTCGCTATTAATTTAGCGAGCCTTTTTTGCTATTTTTACCAAATGAAACAAACAAACTATTCTTCAAAGATAAAAGCAGCTAGCCTTATTGCTTTTTTTCTAATGAGCTTATTGTTCAACCCGCTGTTTGCGCAAAGCACTAAAGAATATGAGTCAGAGGAAGACCTAGATAAAGATTATACTGGCTTGGTAAAAAAGGCACCAAAGGATTCAACGCTAGCCATTGTACTTTCAGGTGGAGGTGCAAAAGGGATTGCTCAAGTAGGTGTTTTGAGAACCTTGGAAGACGAAGGCATTCGACCTGATTTGATTACTGGTACAAGTATCGGAAGCATCCTTGGTGGTTTGTACGCAATAGGTTATTCGATTGAAGATTTAGAAAAACTAGCAAACGAATTGGACTGGGCTTATTACTTTGATGATGAAATCGAGCGTAAGTTTTTTCCTGTTTACGAACGCATGTCTGCAGAGCGATACCAAATTCGTTTCTCTTTCAATAAAGGAAAAATCACTTTGCCAACTGGAGTGGTACGAGGAAAGAAGATCGCCTTGTTGCTTTCACGTTTAACCATTCCTGCACACAATATTCACAACTTTGACGATTTTGAAATTCCATATCGCGGTATTGCAACCGACTTTGAAACAGGGGAGGCTATTGCTTACGACAAAGGAGACCTAGCAGATGTCATGCGTGCGAGTATGTCCATACCTTCTGTTTTTGTTCCTTTTGAAATTGATGACAAAATATTGATTGACGGTGGCGTAACGCGAAACCTTCCGGTAGAGGATGCCATCTACATGGATGCAGATAAAATTATTGCAATTGATATTGGAGCGCCACTTTACAATCGAGAGAGTTTGGGGTCGATGCTTGATGTATTGGATCAAACGAGTAGCTTTCGAATTGTAGAATCTAACAAAGAACAGGCAACCTTAGCAGACGTAGTCATTAAACCAGAAATAGCAGACATCAGTGCACTGTCATTTGATCAAAATGATCGGCTGATGTTTCGAGGAAAAAAAGCGGCAGAGAAAATGATGCCCGAAATAAAAAAACTGGTAACTGGAAAAGAAAACCTGCCGGAAAGAGGGGTGACGCTACCAGAAGAAATTGAAGTGACTTATTTCGAAATCGAAGGTGGTAATGAAAAAGAACTAAAGACTATTCAAAAGCTATTGCAAATTGAAGAATGCAAAATTTATACACTCGATGAAATTGAAAGTCGAATCAAAGAACTTTACGGAAGTGAATTAGTGGCACTGGCAAGTTACCGAATCATACCAGAGGATGGAGGTTATTTACTTAAAGTAAAAGTGCAACCTCAACCAGGTGATTTTGTTCGACTGAGTGCCAATTATGATTCAAGATTGAAAGCGGGACTTTTGTTGAACTTGACATTGCGCAACCGAATTTTTTCAGGATCAAAGTTTAATGTAGATCTAAAGGTTTCCGAAAATCCATCACTTGATGTTGACTACTTTGTGCATACTTCCGGTCGCCCGAACATTGCATGGCAACTAGGTGCTCGTGGTCGTTTCTATCCCGGTCTGACCTTTGTTGATGGCGAAAAAGAAAGCCTTTTTGATATTCGTCATTTCCAAACGGAAGCCAATATCTTTTCGACATTCAACAATCGTTTCTTCATTTCTACAGGAATTGGAGTGGAGCGATTTGTGCGAAGCGAGGAGTTTTTTGATCCCAATAAAAACGATACTCGTTTCAATCAGGCTTTTGCCCAATTTCGGTTCTTACGTGATACCTACGATCGAGAGCATTTTCCTACATCGGGTTCGTTTATACAATTCGATGGACAATATTCTTTTGAGCGCAATTTGAAATCTGAAGCAACTGATACCATCGTGACTATTCCAAATGATAATGCAAAAGTTCGTTTACAAGCCATCAAGGCCGTACCTGTTTCTAAAAAACTAACGACCATCCTTGGCGTAGATGCAGCCTACACTCGAAGAGTTGAAAACAATTACTTAAACCGCTATTACCTAGGTCGTGCTTTGACAAACGAGCGGAGCCATGTCGAATTTGCCGGACTGCGCTACATGGAGCAACCCGTATCTGCCTTTGCTGCTGCTCAATTGAAATTACAAGTAGAACCGGTTACCGATTTTTTCACTTCTGTTGTTTTTAATTCCGCTTTCTATAATTTAAAAAGTTATGAACTTGTTGACGGTTTACTTACGGACAAGGTAATCACCGAAGAAGAAATTATTTATGGCGTGGGCTTAGAATTAGGATTGTTGACAAGATTAGGACCTGCCTCGTTTTCCCTAGAGCATAATTTTTTATATAATCGACTTAACTTCTTTTTGCATCTTGGACATTCTTTTTAAAAAAAATAGAATGCTGAATATGCTTCGTCAGGATAGAGGGTTTCTCTAAATCGTATATTCACATAGACGAGAGGTTTCAACTTTGGTCTTCTGACTAAAGTCGTTTATTTTTTTTGATAAAAAAGCGTCAATCTTTCCTACTCAAAAATTGTGGACTTCAAAGACTTAAGTCTATTTTTAGAAATTCATTTCCAGTGCATTCGCGAGGCAGCAAAATTCCATTCTATAGACTCTTCTAAAAAAGAATATTATGATGCGATTAATCACTTTTTTCCTACCTTTTTTACTAACATTCCTAACTTCAGATCACATCTACACAAGTGTTGAAGAGGCAAACACCGTTAGTACGACTCATTATTGTGGCAACGAACACGTTCAAAATTTGCTTTATGCACAAGATCCGACAATGCTACAAAAGCACTTGCAATTGGACGGAGCTGCCTACAACTATTTTCAAAGTGGGGGCGCAGGTGAAAAAACATTATACACTTTGCCGATTGTTGTTCACATCATTCACGATAATGGCGCTGAAAATATTTCGGATGCCATGGTTATTCAAGGCATTCAAGACCTTAATGATTCTTACGAAAACGTTGGTTACTACGATCAAGGGACTGGGGTAGATACTGAAATTCAATTTTGCTTAGCACAACGTGATCCAGATGGAAACCCAACGACAGGAATTAATCGCGTTGTAAATCCTTTGACAGAAATGGTGATGGAGACGGATGATATCACAGTCAAAGACTTGAGTAGATGGGATCCGCTAAGTTACATCAACGTTTGGTTGGTTCGCGAAATTTGTAGCGCGGGAATTGGTTGCGGAGTAGCAGGATATGCTTATTTTCCTGCCTCGCATGGAAACCCTGAAGACGGAATTATGATGGAGGCTTCTTGGTTAGGAAGTTCGCCTGCTAACTCAGCGGTATTGAGCCATGAGATCGGACACTACCTAGGTTTGTATCATACCTTTCAAGATGGTTGTCCCAATGACGATTGCTTAGCCGACGGTGATCGAGTTTGTGATACCCCACCAGATCAATCTACCGCAGCAGTGCCTTGCGGTGGTTCTGCAAATACTTGCAACACAGATGTAAACGCAGGAGACCCCAACAATCCTTTTACTACGGATCAAAACGATATGTTCTGGAATTATATGGATTACGGTGATTGGAATTGCTACTCTGCTTTTTCACAAGGACAAGCCGATCGAATGGATTTCTTTTTGAATACGGTACGCTTCACTTTACTCGATTCAGATGGTTGTCAAGATCCATGCCCCGATCCGGTAGACGTTAGTTTTACGGCAAGTACCTTAACGGTTCCAATCGGAGATGCCGTGGATTTTACCAATACGAGTACAAATATTACGAATTCAGATTGGCAGATTGATGGGGTTAATTTCGCGACTACGCTTGACGCAAGTTATACCTTCAATACATTGGGAACTTATGAAATTACCTTAGTTGCTTCTAATAATACCCCGAATTGTTTTGATGATTATACTGTTGAGATTGAAGTGATTTGCAACACCATTGCAAACTTTAATCCGAGTGCCAATACAGTGAACGTGGGGGAGTCCGTTCTCTTTAGTAATACAACAAGTAACGGTTTGACTTACGAATGGTTTCTAGAAGGACTGTCTCAAGGGAATAGCGTTGATTTTTCTTACACCTTTGACATGGCTGGTGTTTATGAAATTTGCCTAGAGGCAGATGGCGCACTTTGCGATGATGATTATTGTTTCTTTATCGTAGTGACTGATTTGGCTGATGACTGTAGTCAAACCTTTTTGAAAACCTTCGGGACCAGTGGAGTAGACGAACGAGGCTATGCCATCAGTCCATCCGAAGATGGCAATTTTTATATTGCAGGAAGTCGAGCAGACTCTGCCTTGATTGTTAAAATGAACCCTGCCGGAGGATTGCTTTGGGAACGAACCTTTCTTTTCGTGGATAACGCCATCAACTTGATTACAGATATGAAATTGGATTCCGATAATTACCTCATTGGTTGTGGTTATGGAAATGGGGCGACAGGAAATAATCGCGATGGATTTGTATTTCGGTACAACCCAGTTTCGAATACCTTTGATTGGGTGCAAAACCATGTACATCCAACTTTGGGAGTGACGATTAACGATGTTCACGAAATGTCTACTGGAGGTAATTTTGTCATCACGGGTCAGACCGCAACTAATACGGCACCCGGTTTAGGAGAAGACGCTTATACCTTTGAATTGGATCGAAATACTGGAACGATGACTGGAATAAACGAACACTATAATTTAGGTTCCAGTGAAACGTTTCAAGCCTCGCAAGTTTACAACGGTAATTTGTATACAACTGGACGACACAATTTCGCTGGAGGCGGTACTACTAAAATGCGAAGTACCACAAGTCGTTTCGATTTTGCAGGAAATGAAATTTGGTCAAGGCTATATTTAGTCAACACAATCGACAATGCTCGTATGTACAATGGTGATATTTTAGTTGAACAAGATTCAATTATTGTTTTGCACTATGGTGATAAAGATGGGACACAAGCTTTTAACCCTGAAGTTTACATGACGAAAGCGAATCTAGATGGACAATTAGCTTGGGCAAAAGAATACCAAATAACTGGTGCGCCAGATATTCGAACAACAGAAATCGTAAACCTTCCAGATGGTTACGCCATCATGGGACGAAATTATACCAACAACGATATCTTCCTATTGAAAGTAAACAAAGATGGGGATCCGATCTGGGCTAAAAACTACGGAGGATCAGCCGATTTTATTTTACTGCAACAGGGGGCAGAAATGATTTTCAATGATACCTATTTGTACTTCGTTGGGCACAGTTCAAGCTTCGGTGCAGGTGATGATGATTTGGTGGTAGGTAAGGTTGATTTTTTGAATGGGGAAATTAACGCCAGTTGTATTTTTGTACAAGACCTAACGTTTACGGTTACTGATTTTCCTAACCCTTATGAGGGTTTACATCCGTTGACGGATTATGCTAGCCCAATTACTGGAGCCAATCCTATCGTAACGCCAGCCGAAGTTAATCTAGGAGATGAAATTATTTGCTCTGCCGGTTGCGGTGAACTCTGTGATAATGGATTAGATGACGACGGAGACGGACTCATTGATTGCTACGATCCAGATTGCTGTGCTACCGAATTTTGTGAAAACAATTACTACAACGAATGCCCCATCGATTGTGATTACGAACCCAACTCTACCGTCATCCTTATGGAAGTAGAATGGGAATCAACGGGTACACAAAACTGGTGTTCCTACAACACACCTATCACCGGAGATATTGACGGAGATGGTGTGCCCGAAGTCATCGGAAAACCATGTACAGGAATTTCTGCGCCAAGCAGCGGTGCCTATCCCAACTTACTAATTGTAGATGGAGCCAGTGGGATTATTGAAGATGAAATTACAACGCCAGCTTTCTATTATTTGATGGATGGTCCAGCGATTGCGGATGTTGATTTTAACGGTTATGCCGAAATATTTATTCAAGCTTCTTCTGCGATTTCAAATAACAACTATAACGGAGGTGGCCCAATTATTTCAGGAAATGTAAGCCGACGCATTCTTTGTTACGAATACGATGGTACTAATTACGTCGAAAAATGGATGTCAGATGTTCCAGCAGGATATTCAGATGTAGAGCAAGCAATTGCAGTGAGTCTAGTTGATTTTAATGGAGATGGTATTGCAGAAATTTATACCCAGAACCAAATCTTCAATAGTATCGACGGAACGCTGATCGTGGAAGGTGGTACCGCGAACCACCGTGGATGGCGCCCTGCAGGTGACAACGCGTCTTTGGCAGCTTCTTATTCGGTAGCGGTTGATGTATTGCCAGATGACTTTTGTGCCAATTGTACTGGTTTGGAATTAGTAGCTGGTGGCGCAGTTTATTCTGTTTTTATTGATCCAATCAATCCAGCCAATAGTAGTATGAATGTAGAAATGTCTTTACCCAATTCAAATGATGGTTGGACCAGTATTGCTGATGTAGATAAAGACGGCGACTTAGATGCAGTCGTAACAACACACACTGGTTCCACTGGAATCGTTTATGTTTGGGATGTTCAAACGCCGGTGCAAATGTTCAATGATTTTAATATTACTACACCGGCTGGATTTATTTCACAAGCCAATGTTGCTGATTTTGATGGTGACGGTTTGCCCGAAATAGGTGTCTGCTCTCAGTTTGAATATCGAGTGTTAGAAGGCGATGGTGCTAATCTATCGATACTCTGGTCAATAGCCTCTGACGACTGGTCTGGTTCAACCGGTAGTTCTGTTTTTGATTTCAATAGTGATGGAATATCGGAGGTGGTTTACCGTGCAGAAAACGAAGTGGTTATCCTCGGGGGAGCTACTGGAGCAATCTTAACTTCGATCCCTTGTCAATCTGGAACAAGAGTAGAATATCCAGTTGTGGTAGATGTTGATGCAGATGGTGAAACGGAAATTCTTTGTAGCTGCGCCAATACGTTAAAAGCAATGGGATCCTCTGACCTACCTTGGGTGGATGCACGTTCTGTTTGGAATCAACACAATTATTTCAATGTAAATATCGAAGATAATCTGACCATTCCGGCACAGCAACAACCACATCACATCGTTAGCGATAGTGTGGTGATGAATAACTTTTTGACCATGTATGCCAATCCTTTGTTCCCTGTACCGGATGCAACGGTAGCGATCGATTCAGTAGCATGTAATAGCAATATGTTGGATGTAACCTTAGAGATTTGTAATATCGGTGATAATGTTTTGTCAAATGAATTGCCCATTACTTTTTATCAAGGTGATCCAACTTCCGTAAATGCGACGGTGTTGGCGACCTTTGTTGGTATACCTAGCATTGTAGCGGTTGATAGTTGCATTACAGTTGAGTTTTCCATTCCTGCAATTTATAGTGAACCCGTTTTTGTAGTTGTCAATGATGATGCAAGCTTGCCAGGGCCTTATGATTTAGCAACTGATTTTCCAATCACACCAATCGGGGAATGTGATTACACGAATAATATCAATAGTTTCCAAGTAGATGACTCACCACCGATACTTGACCTTGGACCAGATATTCTGATTTGTGATAACGGTGTTTTTGTATTAGATGCAGGACCTGGGTTTTTAAGATATGAATGGAGTATTTTAGCGGAAACGCAAACTGTTACGGTATTCGAAAGTGGAACTTATTGGGTGACTACTTATTCCGAATGTAGCATTCAAACGGATACGATTGTGATTACGATTGATCCAGTAACTGTTTTTGATATAGGCCCTGATACTACAATTTGTGAAGGAGAAAGTGTAACACTAAGCGCTCAAGGTTTTGATGATTACCAATGGTTTCCTTCTGATTACTTAGATTGCGATACCTGTGAGACGGTAGTGGCCACACCAGATTCTGCTACCACCTATGTTGTGGTAGGAAGCACTGATTTGGGATGCATCAGTATTGATACGATTGACATCAATTTTGGGTTTGGACTTAGTTTCGATACCGTCTATTTATGCAATGGAGAAAGTATAATTGTATTTGGCGAGATGGTTAGTGGTGATGGTACTTATGTAGATACGATTTATAATTTCCAAAACTGCGATTCGATACTAACCGTAACGACGATTGAATTGGATGCCATAAATATTCAGATAGATGGAGTGACCAGTTGCCCCGGATTAGCAACAGGTTCAGCTTCTGCTACGATCAACGGAGGGCAGGCACCTTACACCTTTACCTGGAGTCCAGATACGACTGGCGTCAATGATTTATCTATTGATAGTCTCGCATCAGGTGTTTATAATTTGTTGGTAACCGACAGTAATGGTTGTACCAATGAGGCAGATGTTTTTATTGATAGCTCACCTGAAGTTTCCATTCCTTTTGAAACAATGGATGTTAATTGTTATGGTTACACAGATGGCGTCTTAACGATTGATAGCTCAGGGCAAAATTTACTGTATAGTCTCGATAGTTTTTTCTTTCAGCAAAACTTAGTTTTTGAAAACTTAGCTCCTGGCGAATACCCATTGTACATTCAAGATTCTTTGGGATGTATTCATGAAGAAGTTTTTGTGATTGGAGAACCTCCAGCAGTTGCAGTGGTGTTGCCACAAGACACGACAATCATTCTGGGAGATTCAATTGTGATCCCATCCTTTACCAATATTCTAGATTCGGTAACGTATCAATGGACGCCTTTTGATTATCTCAATTGTATTGACTGCGATCAGGTGACCTCATATCCAACCTTTAGTACAACTTATACTTTGGTGGTTACCGATCAAAATGACTGTTCTGCCACTGATGAGATACTCATTCAAATTGATAAAGAAAGACAGGTTTATATTCCCAATGCTTTCAGTCCAAACGGAGATGGTGTGAATGATCTTTTTATGATTTATGCCAATAGTGGGGTAGAAGAAGTGTTGACCTTCCGAGTTTTTGATCGTTGGGGAGAACTAGTTTTTGAAGACCAAAACTTCCAACCCAATGATATTGCACATGGTTGGAACGGATTGTTTTTAGGTAAGTTTATGAACCCAGGAGTTTTGGTGTATATGGCAGAAATCCGCTTTGTAGATGGGGTAGAACTCTTGTATAAAGGTGATGTAACACTGTTGAAGTAAAAACGTATTTTATTGGGAAGCCAAAGGGCTTTAGTCGGAAGCAGGTAGACCGACCCTGTCTAGCTGTGTTGCCTAAAGTATTTACATAAGTTGTAATTGAGGTGTGTATTATGAGATTGGAGGAATTTTGAATCGTTGAGTTCTGAATTTTGAATCGTTGATTTTTTGCCTTCTTCCGTGTTAAGTATCATAGATTTTAACTATTAATCTAGTGCCA
>CALGLS010000332.1 GCA_937959375.1 uncultured Saprospiraceae bacterium | reverse complement strand
ATTACTGAATTACTGAATTACTGAATTACTGAATTACTGAATTACTGAATTACTGAATTACTGAATTACTGAATTACTGAATTACTGAATTACTGAATTACTGAATTACTGAATTACTGAATTACCTGAACGCGAACCAATCGCTGATTAACAAGTCTTTTGGTTTCGTGAGGAATGTCTGCTTATAATACTGATACTCCTTAACTTACTGCTATATCTTTGCGCTAGCGTGAGCAAGAGTCAGTATCAGGTAGTGGATGAAGAGCTTTAAAAGGTTGATTTTATGTCTAAGCTAGTTTTTGTTAGCTATGCCACAGGTTCATTTAAGCCGATGAGGGATAGGCTCTGTCAAAGCGCATCATCTGTAGGATTTACCGACGTGATTGCATGTGGCGAGGAAGATTTAGATTTAGGTTTCAGGCAACGAAACTCAGATATTCTTTCTCATAAGCGAGGAGCAGGTTATTGGGCTTGGAAGCCCCAAATTATCCTTCAGGAGCTCTTGAAATTAAATTGTGACGATGTTTTAGTCTATTGTGATGCTGGGCGAACACCTTATAATCGCTTTAAAATGCGACCGGACCGACTTATAAAAAAAGCCCGCGAAAATGGATTTATAACAGGTGTCGCAATTCATCAGCACGGTTGCTTATCAAAATGGACAAAACGTGATGCATTCATTCGTTTAAAAATGGATACGCCGATGGCACACTGCAGCCCGGTTATCCAAGCTGGGTGGAGTTTTTGGACGCCTACACCTAAAGCCTTTTTTTTCCTAGAAGCATGGCGTGACAGTTGCGAAGATCAAGCATGCCTTACAGATCAAGAGAATATTGAAGGATTTGTTAACCTATTAGATTTTAAGGATCATCGGCATGATCAAAGTCTCTCAAGTATTCTGACATTGAAACTCGATGCCTCATATATTGAGTATCAAAATACTATGCTGTTTAGAATCTTAGCTTTGCGCTCAAAAAGTCAATTGGCCCATTATTTTTTAAGGCGTATAGATGATGCTGAAGCAGTTGAACGATGGGGTGCTATTCCTTCTTTGGTACGTAGTTTTTTGGATTTAAGGGTACAAGTTGATTAGTTTGAAACGTGACGGTTATCTTAGTTTAGGAAGTCGTTTTTCGATCCTCTTGACAGTAAGACACTTACTTTTGATTGTATTGTTTTTTACAATCATGTTTGATTTTAAACGTGGAACAACCGCTGACGAAAGTAATGTTGCAGTAATTTTCAGTATCGTCAATATAATTGTCGGATTTTTCTCCTTGTTTTATATTCGATTTATCCCGTCTCGTATTCTAATTTATGTTGCTCCGTTTGTATTTTTTTTGTTTGTTGGTTTTATTTCAGGGCTTCTTCGTGAGCAATCACTCTATCCGCTAGCCGCTAAAGCAACCCCACTTCTTATGTTTATTAATATGGTAATTTTTGTGTCGTGTTATGCACGAAACAATGATGAACAAACCCAGTTACTCGACACAGTTATTTTTTTCTCAATCAGTTCGGCTATATGGAAAGTGGCTTTTATTTTCTCACACTCTGGGTTAGATCTAAATACAGTTAGATACCAAATTATTTCTGGCTCTGTAACTATTATTTTCGCTTATGCAGTCACAGGACTTTTATTCGAGAGAAGAAAGCTAGTTTATATTGCAGCTGTGGTATCCTTGGGTGTTGTGGGTATTTCTGTAACTCGTACGTATTTAGTTGTTTTTGCGCTAAGTGGATTATGCCTTATTTTATTGTTACCTAAACAACATATTAGCAAAACGATGTTTCGTCTGATCTCTGTGGCTGGTATATTAATCATTGTAACTTCCATTAATCCAGAGCTAGCTGAACGTTGGATATTTCGAATAACTACAAGTTCGGATGTTGGTTTTGATTTGACTGGCGCTACTAGACTGGCAGAGGCAACTTATCAGATTAATCTGCTAGGTTCAGATTTAAGTGGTTTATTTTTTGGTTTTGGTATGAATGCAGAGACGCATTTTGCAGGAAAATATGCGCTATTAATTCAAGACATATTGGGTGATTATAGTCTTGATTTTCAAGGTAATGGTTATGGTCATATTTTTTATGTGGGCCTGATTTATGTAGGAGGAATTTTTGCAGGTGGAGGAGTAATTCTAGCTTTAGTTATCATTGTAATACTCGCTTCAAAAGAATTAAAGCGAGTGTGGACTATTTCTAGTGATGAAGAAAAATATATAGGGCTATTCGGAATTTCTGCCAGCCTTGGTTATATTGGATACGGTTTTCTTGGAGGGACTTGGGGAGATAGATCTATGAGTTTCTTTTTTGGTGTGGCAATAGGTCTGTCATTAAGTGTTATTCGAAGGGGAAGTTTCATGACAGCTGATAATAGAACCATTTTTTGATTTAAAAATCCAATTTTATTATTTTTTTCTGTTTATATTCCACTATTCCACTATTCCACTATTCCACTATTCCACTATTTACATTTTACATTTTACATTTTACATTTTACATTTTACTTGAATTTTCGAGGTCAGATGAGACGCCTTAGCTTTATTCAACCTATACTTACCAAGTATAGAGAGCCATTCTTCAAAGAGTTAACTGGTTTTTTTGATTTACGTGTTTATGCAGGGAAGCCATCTATTTCTTTTGGTGATTTTTCTAAGTCTGATTTCATAGAGTTAGAATGGAAGGGGTTTAGTGTTTTTTATTATTGTAAATATTCAGTTTGCAGGAGGTGCTTGTTAGAATCTGATGATATTGTGCACTTTGCTGATTTCAAGTGTTTGTCTTTATGGTATTTATTGATTATGAGCTTTGTCGAAAATAAAGGCTTCTGGTTACACGGCCAAGGTGGCTATAAAAAACAAGGCTTGTTATCAGATTTTATTTACACGCTAGCTTTGTTTTTTTCCAAAGGTTATATTAGTTACAATGAATTTTCAGCTGATTTTTTGAAAAAAAAGACACCTAATTTTTTGCATAAAAAAATATCTATTGTGAATAATACCTTGTACATGACCCCTGTTGATAAAGTAGAAGATAATTATTCGTTAGATTTACTCTACATAGGCAGAATTAGGGAGAATAGTGGTATTGAATTTCTGCTGAAGGCCGCCAAAGAGGCAAATGTAGTTGTAAATGTAATTGGTGATAGCGATGGTGATTATCTTAAAGTTTTGCAAACTAGTTACGACAATGGATTTTTCTTTGGATCCATATTTGATAGGGAAGAGCAGTTAGCAATAGCTAAAAAATGCATGGCAGGAGTATATGGCGGAGATGCTGGTTTAAGTGTTGTTCACTACATGGCTTTTGGTTTACCCGTTATTGTGCATGGTTCAACTAAAGATCACATGGGTCCTGAACCATTTTATGTGGAAGACCATATTAATGGTTTATTGTTTGAGAGGAACAACCTTTCATCATTGGTCGAAAAAATAGAAGTTCTTAAAAGAGATAAGGTGTTAAGGTCATCTTTGGCCAATGCCTCATTGAAAAAATTCCAAGAGCTAAGCTGCCCGGCTATGCATGAGCAGCTAAAAACGATTATAGAGAGTCATAAATGATTTTTTTGATTGATTTACCTCCCCCTATTCATGGAATGTCGAGTATCAATTTAGCACTTTTAACTTTGTGTAGGAAAGGGAGCAAAGTTGACTGTATCAATACAGTACCATCGTATTTTTCCTCTTCTCTCTTTGGGTCTAAATTTTGGTTTTTAGTAAAAATAATACACACCTTGTATTGTTATTTATTACTGCTAATTTTTTCCTCAAAAGACTCTTCAGGTTTAGCTTATAGGTCCGTAAATGGTGGGTTTGGTCAGTTATTTGATGTCATATATTTTTTTATCTTAAGAGCATTTAAATATAAAATATATGTCCATCATCATTCATTTAAATACTTATCAAAAGGTACTCATATTTTTAGTTTCTTAATTAGAATTTTGGGTAAAAATTCCATTCATATAGTTTTGGGTGAAGGTATGAAAAATAGACTAGTAGAGGTTTATGGAGTTCACGAAGATAGAATACTGGTATTGTCAAATACTGCTTTTTTCTGTTGTAAAGATAAAAGATTAAGGATTACTGATAACACTTTTTTAGAAATTGGATACTTATCTAATATAACTTTTGAAAAAGGTATAAATGAAGTTCTTAGTTTGTTTAAAGAACTGAAGGTCAAAGGGGTTAAGTTTAAGGGTATTATTGCTGGCCCTGTGTTGGAAAGTGAGGTTAGTAAAGCTATTGATGATTTCGTTAATGTTAGTTTGGATGTTGAGTATATAGGTGAGGTTTATGGAGAAAAGAAAGATAGTTTCTTTAAGTCCTTGGATGTTTTAGTTTTTCCCTCGCAGTATGAAAATGAGGCAGAACCGTTGGTTCTTTATGAGGCTGCAAATTATGGCGCTTTATTAATAGGGTCACAGCAAGGATGTATGAAGGAAACATTAAAATCTCTTCATGGTTATTCCTTTCCCATTGGGAATGAATGGGTCAGTAATGCTGTCAATACTATATCTAGTGAGAAAAAAATTAAATCGTTTAGTCATGCCAAGAGGGTTGAAAGAGAAAAGAAATTCATTGATATTGTGAACCATTCTACAGATTCTTTGGGTAAATTAATAAATAGGTTTAATCAATATGAAAATTCAAAGCCTTAGTAAGTTTAAAATTCCTTTAAACTTTAGATCACGCTCTCTTTTTATAGTTCAGTTGTGGAGATTTGTGAATGCCATTTTTTTTTCAAAATCTCCTCAGCTAATGTATGGCTGGCGTCGGTTTTTACTGAGAAGCTTTGGTGCGAAAATTGGAAAAAGTGCCATTATTCGGCCTAGTGTTAGAATAACTTATCCTTGGAAGCTCTCAGTGGGTGATTACGCTTGGATCGGTGACTATGTTGATTTGTATACTCTAGGTGATATCACTATAGGAAGAAATGCAGTGGTTTCTCAAAAATCTTATCTATGCACTGGCAGCCATGATTATGCATCAGAAAATTTCGATATCTATCAAAAACCAATCGTAATCGAAGATGGAGCGTGGATAGCCACCGACGTGTATATTGCCCCCGGAGTAACCATTGGAAGGGGAGCAGTAATTGGAGCCAGAAGTTCTGTTTTCAAAAATATGCCGAGTGGAATGATCTGTATCGGTAGTCCAGCTCTACCTGTTAAAAAAAGAGTGCTTAAGCATTCTTAAATTCTTAGCACATGCTTCTTCTTGTTTCTTTAACAACATTCAATATGTTGGGTCTGACAATGCCTCATAAAATTGCTTTAATCACAGGTATAACTGGTCAAGATGGTTCGTACCTTGCCGAGTTTCTATTAACTAAAGGCTACATCGTTCATGGTATTAAACGCCGTGCGTCCTCTTTTAATACTTCACGTATTGATCACATTTACCAGTCTCCACACGTCAATGAGCGTAATCTGATTCTTCATTATGGTGATCTTACTGATTCTAGTAACCTTATTCGCATTATCCAAAAAATCCGCCCAGATGAACTTTACAATCTTGGCGCGCAGAGTCACGTGGCAGTCTCTTTCGATAGCCCAGAATACACAGCAGATACCGACGCGCTTGGTACATTGCGCTTACTTGAAGCGATCCGCATGTGTGGCTTAGAAAAAACGACACGTTTCTACCAAGCGTCAACCTCTGAACTTTACGGCTTAGTGCAAGAAACGCCTCAAACAGAGAGGACG
>CALGLS010000331.1 GCA_937959375.1 uncultured Saprospiraceae bacterium | reverse complement strand
GGTCCACAACTAAGTGATATATCAGAAGGTCGTGTAGGCGATGGTAACTCAACTTTTGACTATTTTGGAGAGCCAACTCCAAACGCTGCAAATGATACAGATCCTGGTGCACCATTTACTGATGCGCCAACTTTTAGTATTAACGGTGGACAGTTTACAAGTAGTGTTACATTGACTTTGTCAGGTGCTGGAGATATTCGATATACAACTGATGGTAGTGAACCAACAGAAACAGATGCTTTGTATACTGGGCCTCTAACGTTGAATAGTAACACGCCAGTACGAGCAAGAGCATTTGATGCGCCTGCTTTGCCAAGTCCTGTTGTGACAAACACTTATTTATTTAATGTCTCGCACGA
Source organism: uncultured Saprospiraceae bacterium (assembly GCA_937959375.1). GTDB lineage: Bacteria > Bacteroidota > Bacteroidia > Chitinophagales > Saprospiraceae > CALGLS01. Next base: position 20,377 of record CALGLS010000331.1, on the reverse strand, counting down.
CTTCCCGATCGTTGCTTATACAGCTGATCCAGATGAGATGTTTGATCCGGCTATCGGAATCTATCCTAACTATTTAGAGGATATCGAAATTGTTGCGAATGCAGAGTTGTGGGAACCAGACGGAACTATTGCCTTCAACATGCTTTTCGAGAGTGAAGTACAAGGAACTGGTTCTGCCTCACTTGATCAAAAGCCGTTGGCTTTAAAAGCAAAAAGTAGCGTTGGAGGTAGTGTCATCCCATATCAAGTGTTCCCTGATTTACCATTTGAAGAACATAGAAGTTTGACGCTTCGTAATTCTGGTCAGGATTGGAATATTTGTATGTTCCGTGATGCAATGGTGTCCAGTTTAGTTGCTGATCTTTCGGATGTTGGTACTATTATAAAAACGCCAGACATGTTTATGCAAGGTTTTCGTCCTGCTGTGATGTACCTTAATGGTGAATACTGGGGAATTAATAATATTCGCGAAAGAATTGATAAGCGTTACCTCAAAGTACACTTTGATTTAGATGATGATGAGGTTGATTTTATTGAGAATAAAAGTGAAGCAAAAGAAGGTGATTTAGTAGAATGGGATATTCTGGAAACCTTTCTAGAAAATAATTCTCTTACTTCTGAAGCAAACTATCAGTATGTAAAAGATAATGTTGATTTAAACCACTACGCTGATTATGTTGCCTTCAACTTATTTATTGATGCGCAGGATTGGCCAGGTAATAATAACCGTAGATGGCGTAAACGTGCAGAAGGAGAAAAGTGGCGTTGGATTTCTTGGGATCTTGATTTTACATTTGGATTATTCGTCCCAGGGCAAGATTGGAATTCTGGAAATGCCAACTACAACACACTTGGTCGCATGTTAGACTTAGGTGGTTTTAACTGGCCTACACCAGACTGGTCTACCTTGCTTTTTAGACGTTTGGTTGAGAACGATGAATGGAGAGATAATTTTATCAATCGTTTGGCAGACCAAATGAACATTCTATACACGCCAGATCGAATCAACGACAGGATTGACGAGTTCGTTGCAACTTACGATTCTGAAATCCAACAACACCACGACCGTTGGTCTGGAGGTTATCAGGTTTGGAGTCAGAATGTTCAAAAGTTACGAAACTTTGCAAACGCAAGAACCAACGTAGTTCGAAACAACGTAATAAGCGAATTCTCAAACGTAAACGGAACCGCAAATATTACCATCAACCTAAATCCATCTAACCGTGGTGAAGTAGATTTAAGTACCATCACTATTGACGAACCAGATAACGGTTGGAGTGGTACTTACTTCCGTGGAGTTGATGTTCCTGTTCGTGCGTACCCAGATCGAGGTTACATCCTCAATAACTGGTCAGGTGGACTTTCGGGTAACAACCCTAACGAAGCGAAAAGCTTGAACGGAAATACAAGCATTACTGCTAATTTTATAAAAGGATCCACTTCTACGCAGCCAATCGTTATTAACGAAATCAATTATAATTCTCCTGATGATCAAGAATCTGGCGACTGGGTAGAGTTGTACAACCCAAATAGTAGCACTGTAAATATCAGTGGCTGGTATTTTGAAGATGAAGGTGGTAGCTTTTTTGGCATCCCAGCTGGAACCACTATGGCTCCTGGTGCTTACTTATTATTGGTTGAAGATGAATCTAAATTTAATGCAATCCATCCTGGTGTAAACAATTACATTGGTGAGTTTGGTTTTGAACCTAGAGGTTTTGGTTTGAGTGGTGGTGGAGAGCGAATCACTTTGAAAAATGCAGATGATGTGTTGATCGATGAAGTTGATTATGATGACAATAGCCCGTGGCCAACTGCAGCAGATGGCGATGGTCCAACACTTCAACTCATTAGTCCAGGCCTTAATAACGCACTTGCGCAAAGCTGGCAAGCAATTCCTGCTACACCAGGTGCAGTTAATATTGAAAGTAACGGACAAAGCCAAAGCATAAGCTTTCCATCTATTCCAAATAAGTTAACTACAGATGGGCCGTTTTCAATTAGTGCATCTGCAACTTCTGGTTTGACCGTTAATTTTACAATCATCGCTGGCCCTGCTAGTGTTTCGGGAAATACCATTACTCTGAATGGAACTGCAGGAACAGTTACTGTACAAGCCAACCAAGCAGGTAACGGAACTTATGATCCTGCTTCACCGGTAAATCGTACATTTAATGTGACGGCTCCTAATAATGGATGTGATGTAACTTGGACGACTACGTCTAATTCGATTACAGTTTCTGGATTGAATACGCCTCATGTTATTTTTAAACTTTTTAGCCCAACTTGGACTACGGTTTATGAATGTCTTGATGACTGTAATAATCCTGAAACGATTGGTGGCTTATCTGAAGGCACTTATCAAATTGATGTACAACTGTATGATGCCAACTGGCAACCAATATGCTCGATACAAGAACCTGTAACGATTGATGGAGGAGGTTGTACCGATAATGATAATGATGGCTTTTGCGCAGCGGAGGACTGTAATGATAACAATCCTAATATTCCAGCTTCGCCAGGAACGTCTTGTAATGATGGTGACCCAAATACAATTGATGATGAGATCCAATCGGATGGCTGTACTTGCCAAGGTACAACAGTAGGAGGTGATCCTTGCGATGATCTAAGTATTTCAGCTAATGGTAATTCTATTACAGTTGCTGGTTTGAATACACCTATTACTCAGGTGCAAATTTTCAATCCGACTTGGCAGGAAGTTTTGAACTGTTCAGGAGATTGTAATAGTTCAGAAACGGCTTCTGGTTTGACGGAAGGTCCACACTTTGTAAGAGTTCGTTTGTATAATGCCAACTGGCAATTAATCTGTGAGGAAACGCAAACAGTAGATGTTGGTGGAGGATCTTGCACGGATAATGACAATGACGGTGTTTGTATAGATGTCGATTGTGATGATAACAATCCAAACGTTCCAGCGACCGTTGGTTCGTCATGTAATGACGGTGATTCAAGTACTGAAAATGATGAAATCCAGTCTGATGGTTGTACCTGTGCAGGAACTCCAATTGGAGGTGGAACAGAAATAGCTTGTGGTGTAAGTTACACCAGTACTGCATCTAGTATAACGATTGATGGACTTGAAGCTGGGCATGTAATTATGAAATTGTTTAGTCCTACTTGGTCTACTGTTTATGATTGTTTTGATGATTGTCCGAACCCTTTGACGATTTCAGGTTTGCCTTCAGGCACCTATCACTTGAGTGTTAATTTGTATGATGCCAATTGGGGGGCAACTTGTGATTTCTTAGAAGATGTAATCATCGGAAGTGGAACACCTTTCGAAGGAGTAGCAGGTGCTGATTTCTTGTTTTTCAATGCAATGAAAAATGGTCGTTCTGTGAATCTAAGTTGGGTTACCAATACTAGTTTCAAAACAACAAACTTTGAAGTAGAACGCTCTGCAAATGGAGCGGACTTTGAGCGAGTGAATGAGACGGCAAGTTTTGGAGACTCTGCTGAAGAATTGTATTATCAGGCAGAAGATAATAATCCTAATGTTGGCATCAACTATTATCGTTTGAAGCAAACCTTGACAGATGGTAGCATACTTTATTCTGATTTCAAGAAAATCAATTTCCAATTGGAATTAGATGAGGTCGTTATTTTTCCTAATCCAGTAAAAGATGATTTGTTTGTACACCTGAAAGATTATGTTGGCTTACCTGCGGAGATTGCGATTTACAATCAATTGGGTGAACAACTAGAGTTACAATTCATTGAGCGTTTAACTGAAGAGCCTGTTCGTCTTGATGTTCAAACTTACACAAGTGGTATGTACTTCATTGATGTAAAAGTGGACGATATGAAGCGACGAAGTTTCCGTTTTGTGAAAGGGAAATTATAGATTAAGATTAAGACAGAAAGTCTGAAGGCGGAAGACGAGGTTGTACTCAATTGTATATTGCGATTGAGCGGAATCTTGTCTTCCGTTTTTTTTTGTAAATCCCAAAATCAGAATACGAACCATCGGGAGTTGTGTTGGAACCTAACTTCGATTTCTGTTTTCTAGTCTTCCTACTTTTTTGTACAACCAACGTCATATTTTTAAGAACCTCTAGATTAAAACTAAAATGAAAGTATTATTTGCTTAGATTGAAGACTATTTTCAAATATCTTCAAAAAAGTAAAGATGAAAAAACTAATTCTATTCAGTTTCTCTATGTTCCTTGGGCTCCATCTTTTTGCTCAGTCAGGTCAAAATTTGTTTGACAACAATACCCTCCATGAAATTCGAATCTATTTTGAAGAAGATGATTTTTGGGACATTCTGACGACCAATTATGAAACAGGTTCCTACGCTGGAGAAATTGACTATCTAGCCACCACTCAGATTGTTATAGATGGAAATATTTTAGACACTGTTGGCGTTCGCCAAAAAGGTTTCTCCTCTCACTTCGCATCCAATGAATTTAAAAAGTCGATCAAGATTGATTTCAATGAGTTCGTTGCTGGACAGGAGTATGATGGCTTGCGAAAAATAAATCTTGCCAATGGAGTAGGAGACCCATCTTTCCAACGTGACATGCTCTGCTATAATATGATGCGAACAGCTGGAATCGCTGCTCCTCGAACAGCGCATACCACCCTTTACATCAACGATCAATACTGGGGCGTTTATGTGCTCATTGAGCAGGTAGACAAAACATTTGTTACAGATAATTTTGACGACGATGATGGTGATCTGTTTAAAAATATGGGATGGTCTGCTCTAGAGTATTTGGGCCCTGACCCGAATAGCTATAAAGAGTTTTTTGAATTGAAAACCAATAAAACAGAAGACAACTGGGATGACTTTATTGAATTTTGTGATGTAATCAATAACTCGTCGATCTTTCAATTTCCAAACGCGATTCAAGAGGTTTTTGATGTAGATGAGTATTTGCGAATCTTGGCTATTGATGTGTTGACCAACAACTGGGATTCTTATATTGAGCATGGTCGTAATTGGTATTTATATCATGAACCAGAAGATGGTTTGTTTCACTGGGTACCTTGGGATTACAATCTTGCTTTAGGTGGGAATTTTGATACTTCGGGTAGTCCGGTTGTATTGGATACTATCTGTCCTTTAGTCCCAGAATTTAGTGCAAGTTATGTTGAAGATACTTTGTTTTTAACAGATGAATCTGTTGACGCAGTTACTTGGTCATGGACTTTAGGAGATGGTAATGTCTCTGTCGAGCAAAATCCGACACATGTTTATGACAGCATCAGTGTTTACAATGTTTGTTTAACCATTAGCAATACGTTTGCGGATTCACTTTGTACCAAAACAACTTGTCAAACGATTGACATGACTTACTCAGTAGCAGATTGTAACACCATCCAAAATGGAAGTTGTCCATATCCAGCTAGTGATCCGGTGGTGCAAGAAGTCATGGCGATAGATCCATTTTGTTGCGATACTGGTTGGGATGGCATCTGCCAAATGATTTATGATGAAATTTACAGTGGGGGTGGTCCTGGTGGTACTACGGGTGGCCCGCCAATTTTTAGTTTTCCACTTATCATCAATAACCCTGAACGAGTACTGGTAGATCGCTTGATGGATGTTGCTGATTTTAGAAAACAGTATCTAGAACATGTTTGTGATATCATGGATAGCAACTTTACGACTGAACGATTGTATCCATTGATTGATGAAGCGGCAGACTTGATTCGTGACGATGTTTATACCGATCCATTTTATTTGTTTACGCCCAGTTATTTTGAATACGATGTTGGATATGGAGGTCAGGCAAATGGCGCTTCGATTCCTCAGTTGAAAGTACAACTAGATCAGCGTATCCCAGAAGTTTGGGCTAACCTAGAAAATCTTGATCATACCTGTGATGACTGGACGACAACGCTTGCATGGCATGATTTGGTAATCAATGAATTTGTAGCTTCCAATGATAGTACATCTATGATCATGGATGCCGAAGGTGAATTTGAAGATTGGATAGAATTGTATAACAATACAGATCAGGAAATTGATCTTTTTGGTTTTTACCTAAGTGATAATGCTAGTAACCCAAGAAAGTGGCGCTTCCCTGCTGGAGTAACTATTGGTCCAAACGAATTCCTAATTGTATGGGCAGATAAAAATGAATCAGAAGAAGGAGTACATGCTGGTTTTGAGTTGGCAAAAGATGGAGAACATATCGTAATTACCCATCAGGATGGAACGGTGGTTGATTCTATAAGTTATGGGCAACAGGTGACGAATGTACCGAGTGCAAGAGTTCCAAATGGAACAGGTGATTTTGTCAATCAAGAAGAAACCTTTAATGCTACGAATGGAGAAATGGTTGCTGTCGTTAATCCTGAGGACCTAGGTTTTAGTGTTTATCCTAATCCAGCTAATACCTTTGTGCAAGTTACTTTCGATGAAACGATGTCTACTAATGCAAGCCTTCGAATTAGAAATGCGCTAGGGCAAACTATTTCTGAAGTAGCATTAAATAACAGTCGGACACATAGTTTTGCCATCGATAAATTAGGTGAAGGTATTTACTTTATGGAAGTCTTTGATGAGGCGACTACTAGCACGAAGAAGTTTGTGGTTAGTCGGTAAGCTATAACAGATGGGACGCGAGTCGAACGATTGGCGTCCCATCTAAATGATAGGAGCAAATGTGAACTCCCGTTTTTTTCATATTTTAGCATAAGCTAATCGCTAACTAAACTGCAAAACAAAGTCATGGAAAAAACAAACGCCATACGAATACTAGACAAGCGAAAAATAAAGTACGAAGTCATCAAGTACACCTACGATCCAGAAAACCTCGATGTAGCTAAAATCGCTGAGGTAAATAATCTGGATGTTGCCACAGTTTACAAAACCCTAGTTGCCAAGGGAGATAAAACAGGGATCTTAGTTGCCCTTGTTCCGGGTGATGCGGCACTAGATCTCAAAGCCTTGGCAAAAGCCAGTCGAAACAAAAAGATCGCTTTAGTTCCTGTCAAAGAAATCCAAGGAGTTACAGGTTATATCCGAGGAGGTTGTTCCCCTTTAGGAATGAAAAAGAATTTTCCAGTTTATATAGATGAGCTAGTTATTGAGCTAGATTTGGTTTATGTAAATGCTGGTCAACGCGGTCTGCTATTTGGCCTGAAGCCTACCGACCTTCAAACGGTAACTCGAGCAGAAATACTTACAATTAGCAAGCCTATAGAGGAATAGGACTGGTTTTTGCCTACTATCTACTTATCCTTAGGGCATATCTTCTCAGGAAGATTTGTTTACACAAAACTATCCACCAAGCACACTACCCAATCATTCTGTAAATGTAGGATTTTGAAGAATATTTCATTCGTAGTACTGTTGTGCTTTTCTTTTCTTGTCTCCATATCGAATCTTGTCGCGCAGGAAGTGTCAACTCCTATGCTCGAGCATTACTGCCAGCCTGGGGTAGAAGGTAAGTCGGCAGGTAAAGGTATCTCAGTTGAATATGGTCTTTTCCCTTCTTATAAAATCAATGCAGATTCAGATGAAAAAAGTCATCTTCAGGCAAATGAGCATTTGTTGATTAGTTTCAAAATTCCTGTCATAAACAAAAAACGGACGAAGTTTTTACTTGGTGTACGTCATTTTCGAGAGGCCTATGATTTTGGGCGTATTGATAATGGAGTAGATCAATGGCTGTTCAAGAATTTAGAAAATAAGACCTTGAAGAATACACGATTGACTGCTTACCTGTGTCGGTCAATTACCTCCAAACACTATTTTGGTTTAAAGGGAGAGGCTGTTTACACAGGGGATTATAAAGGGCTAGTTAATTTGGATAAGCGCTATCGACATCTATATTTGGCAGGTTTGTTAGGTGTGAAACCACATGCTAAGAAGGAGTGGGGGCTAGGGGTGATCTCAAGGTTTGGCTTTAGAGGAAATATGGTGGTGCCTTTTTTGATTTACAATCAAACATTTAATGACCGTTGGGGAGTGGAACTGACGGTACCCGTGAAAATGATGCTTCGCTATAACATAAGTGAAAAGTCTTTATTTCTGTCCGGTCTTGAATTTGCATCTCGGTTTTATTCAGTAGATTTTCTGGAAACGCCTACCATTGGCCCTGTTGGGCAATACAATATTCAACGATCGGAGGCCCAGTTAAATATAGCTTATCAACAACGCATTTCTCCTTGGTTTTGGGGGGAGCTAAAGATGGGCTATGTGCGTTATAATCCATCCATTTTTGAAGGAGTTCAATCTGAAGAGGATATTAGTTTTGAAATTAATGCGTCCGATGGCCTGTTTTTTAAGTTTGGCATCTTCTTGAGTCCACCCAAGTCATTTTTTGATAAGTAGTTGGACTTAGAGCTCTAGGAGTTTTCTCATCTTGGCCATGTTTTCTAATTTGACGGCCCCATATAGGCGTTTGGCTTCATCCGTAAAGAATTGATGGCCATTCAGAAAGTTATAATTAATCTCATACCATTCCTTGTCTGTGTATAGCTCATCACAGAAATGTAGCCATTCATGGCGTAGTTTGTTGCTGTATTTTTCAAAATCGACTGAACCAAGGCTAGCCAAATCGGCATCTTTTATGATTTGCTCGGAGATGGAAAGGGGAGGAACCTCCACAATTGTTGCGTGGATACAGGCAATAACAGCTTCAATCTTGTACTTGGGATAGCCTGCTTTCTTTAGGAAGTCCTCAGCCATTTTTTCACTAGCTAATTCATGGCCTTGATAAATCGTTAAATAGCCAAGATCATGAAATAAAGCAGCAATTGTGAGTATTTCTAGCTCTTCTTCACTCAGATTATAAGGTTTTGCCAAGAGTAAACTATTAGAAAGTACACTTAGGGTGTGGTCAAGATCGTGATAGACAAAGTCTTTAGGTAGCTCTTCCACAATGATCTGTGTAGCATATTCTCTTGACTTTTGTATAATAGAGCTAGCTGTCATATATGATTTTCCCTAATGACTTAATTTTGTCCAAGCACATAATTCCTTTAAGTAAGGTCGTCGGATAGTACAATTTAACCGAAATATAAACAAACTACTTGAAAGGGCAGCTTTGTTGGAGCGGATTGTTTGTGGTTTAGGTAATTCTTTAAACAATCTGGATAAAGGACTGCACTAGACGTTGGTTATATATTGGTTTTATTAAACTCTGACTTTTTTGGAAACAATCTCTTTATTTTTGTAGCAACAGGAATAAAGTGGATTAGATTAATATTGATTTAATGTAGTTGACTTGTTAAAGAAAAAAAATTTGAAACTTACTTGGAAAAATAGTATCTTTTAATCATCTTAGCCGTCCCAATAGGGACAAATGATTGATACCTTTTTTATAAACTATTTTTAAAACGTTAGGGCTATGCTTATTCTTTACATCGTCTCAGGAGCTTTCATCCTGAGTAGCGGCCTGGTTATCGGTGCTAACCTATTCGCTCAGAAAAGTAGAAGATAACTACTTGTAAAACTCAAACATCTAAACATTTCAACAAAGAATAGTCCCCAACACATATCACTTAAAGTAAAAGGAAATTTATTTCCACTCCCCAAGTCGCTAAAATTCGGTTAATTAGATTTAAGAAAACAATATTAAAATTTTGTTTAGCTAAAGTTAAACTAGGCTAGAGAATTGTCTGTACCGAGCAATTTTGAAATTTTAAATTTGTCTCTTAAACCGGAAACGCTGCCAGAATAAGTCCAAACTTATCTCTGGCAGCGTTTTTTTGTTTTGAAGTTGTTTAATGTTTTTGTTTAGAGGCGAGAAATGCTCTGCATTCACAAAGTAAATAGAGTTTTTTAACCAAATTGAGGCTCTTTTTCTTACGCATAGCAGCGCTATGGGTGAGAAAACAGCCGAAAAGTTGGTGGAAAAGATCATTTCGTAGACATAAAGAGAAACCTTAAACAACTACTTTATCACATAAGCTCATCTCCACAATTTTGATACTAAAACGATCAAAATAAGCCTCAGTTTACTTCATAGAAACGACCCTATCCTAAATACTTTTTTGTTAAAACCTATAGGAGCTATATAAATTAACACACCATTCCATTTAGAAAAATAGATGTGTAATTTCTGACATATGAAATCGCGCTCCGTCATAAAATTTGAGTATTAATTGACCATAGCGCATAGCTTAGCATGCTTTTTTGTGTTCATGACTGATTAAAATATTTAATTATTAAACACAAATTAAGATGAGACAAAAAAGTTTACTTGTATTATTTCTAAGCCTAATGATTTCAACAGTTGGTTTTTCACAAAGCAAAAGCACACCTTGGGCAATTGGCCTAACAACTGGTAAGACTGCTTATCAGGGAGATTTGGGGAATGGTTTGTTTGATTTAGGTGAAGCATACCACGGAAACATGGGTTTGAAAGTTGGACGCTACCTAAATAATTATTTTGATTTAAATCTAGATGGTTCCTACGGACGAATCGGTTATAACAATAACAAAAAAGGCGAATCTTTTTTAGCTAATCGATTACACATGGATTTGAACCTTGCGTTTAAATTTAATAATGGGAAAATTTTAAAAGAAAATTCCATCATAGCTCCTTATCTATATGCAGGTCTTGGTTTTATGAATTATAAGCCAGTTGATAATAGAGCGACTAAAGGAACTGATATGATGATTCCTTTAGGGATTGGTGCAAAAGTTAGACTAAGTAGTCAGTGGTCTGCTTTCTGGCAAAGTAGTTACAACTTCACAAACGGTGATGATGCCGACATGATGAGAACAGATGGAACTAGTGCTATGTCAGATAAGAACGACCGCAATATGATGCACTCTATTGGTATTAGCTACAGCTTTGGAAAAAGTGCGAAGCCAGATGCAGACAAAGATGGAATTCCAGATGATGAAGATCAATGTCCAAACACTTTTGGATTGAAATCAACAAATGGTTGTCCTGATGCTGATTTGGATGGGGTTATTGATAGCAAAGATCAATGTCCAAATGTATTTGGTGCAAAGTCAACTCAAGGTTGTCCTGACACAGATAAGGATGGTGTATCTGATAACAATGACTCATGTCCAGAAATTAAAGGAACACGAGGAAACAATGGTTGCCCTGAAATTTCACAAACTACGATTCAACTTTTCCAAGAAGCACTTCAAGGTATTCAATTCGAGACTTCTAAGTCTGTCATCAAATCTTCTTCTTTCTCTATTTTGGATAGAGTAGTGGATGTGATGAATAAGAATCAAGCTTACAACCTAAGCATTGAAGGGCACACGGATAGCTCAGGTGATGATGCAATGAATATGAAGTTATCGCAGGAACGTGCAGCTTCTGTCAAGCGTTACTTGGTATCAAAAGGTATTGATGCGAATCGAATGACTACAGCAGGCTTTGGTGAAACGATTCCAGTTGCATCAAACGATACTAAGGAAGGTAAGTCAAAGAATAGACGAGTAGAGTTCAAAGTGAACTTCTAATTAAATCTTACTACTGGACATTTGCGGGGAAGCTGCCACTCTAAAGAGGCTGGGAGTCGCGAAAAAGGCAAAATGTCTAGTAGTAAAAATCAAAATAATATTACTGACTGAAAATGGGAAGTTGACTGTTTAGTTGACTTCATACATAAAGAAACCTCTAGAGCATTGCCCTAGAGGTTTTCTTTATTGTGAATTGTATTTGTTTTGATGATGTGTTTAGTATCGGTAAACCCACCTTGATATTATTAGTTTGACCAGTGAATAACTCAAAAAGCATTGAGCTTTCATATGCTTAGTCCACACTATTTAGAATACCATCCCCCACGACCATGCTTGCCCTTGCTCTTATGGCGTCTATTTTTACAACCAGCTTTTGCTTTTTCAGTCACCATTAAGTTGATACTCAAACCTGCAGTGATGGCATGATAACCTGCCTTGTATCCAGCAGCGCCAGGAAAGGCTTCAAAACCTGCTACCGACATCGGATCTCGATTTACAAAGTGATAACTATATCCAACTTCTAAATGTAAGTTCATATAAATCGGACCCGAAAGACCAATTCCACCATGGTAGCCCAACTTCTTATCAAACTTATTAACGAATGATTCATTCAAACCATTAATCGTTTGCTCATAGGTATAATAACCCGCGCCTCCCTTCAAAACTATTCCAGCTCGATATACTGGTATTGACGAAATGTTTATCCGCAAAAAAGCTCCGTAGAAAGTTTCGTTCAGCGTTGTACTAACTCCAGGTAATTTATCAAATGTAAAAGTCGAGTTCGTCAAATTCTGTCGATACTCAAATCCTAATTGAGCATACTCATGACCTCCAGCAATTCGAACGCCAATTGGTACTGCTGCTGATTCTGAGTAATCCTCTATTTCATAATCAGGATTATCGTAGTTTGGAATATTGTAACCCGAAAATAGTTCCAAATGAAAATGTTGTGAAAATCCAATCACACAGATAAGCATACAACTAAATAGAAGAATTGATTTTTTCATTTTAAAATTAATTATTGTGATAAATAAAACTTTTGTGGCGGAACAAATATTTCCGTCATAACAACTTCAACAATTACAAGTTTGACTAAAGTCAAACAGTAAATTGATAAAAGGGTATAGAAAGGAGATTACTTTGGATTAGCACTTAATGTTCTATAAATATAGGAGAAAATAAATAATATTCAGAATCTAAGGATGAACTTTTATTAAGAGTATGTTTAAATTTCGTTTTCAGAGGCGAAAAGACAGATGTTTGTGTTGAACGATGCTCATTTTTTTAGGAATAGCAGGGCTATTGCTGAATAAATAGCAGAAGTACAACGCAAAATATCGCTTTTGAAGGCATGAAATATGAATTTTAAACATACTATTAAGTTTGCCTAAACTTATACACCCGTGATTGCGTCGCTATTAAAGTTTTGGCGAAAGCCAGACATATTTTAGATTCTATCTCTCCTTGGTTTAATGGATTATATTGTATCTTGTAGTTCTCTTTTTTTATTGAAGTCTAAACAACTTTCGCGCCATCCTACCCATAAACTGATATGCTGTAATCATGATCAAATATGATTCGTTTTTTAATTCTGAAAAGTAAACCTGTATGAGTCTTTTTATTAGCTGTAAAAGAGTTTTTCCTGTTATTGTTTTCCTTTTGAGTTCCATGTTGCTTAGTAATATGGCTTGGTCGCAAAGCGGAAAAGAACGATCTGTGGAAGTAAGTGTAACTACTCAGTTAAACCCACCTATGTTTGATTTTTCTTGGCCAGCTGATTCTACTGCCAATGGCTATAAAGTCTACAAGAAAAGTTTAGAAGCCACTGATTGGGGCGATCCAATTGCAACACTTCCCGGAGACGCAGCATCTTTCTCTGATGATGACATCGAAGTAGGAGTAGGCTATGAATACGGTTTTTTCAAAAAAGAATTTGACCTTGTTATTGATACCGTTTGTGTTACACCAGGTACCGAACTTCGTTTTAAAATTAGCGACATGTATGGGATCGGACTTTGTTGCAACTTCGGATTTGGTTATTACAAAGTAGAGGCCTGCGGTCAAACATTTGCTTATGGCGATAACTTCGGAACAGAAGAAATTACCATTTTTGATCTCTGTGATAATGGGGGCACTTGTGAAGAAGTTGTCATCACCCTTTCTCCTGACATGTTTCCCAATAGCACTTCTTGGACGCTCAAAAATTATCAAACCAACGAAGTTCTAGCAACGTCAGGAGCTGTTGGTTCCTTCATAGACGAACGTCCAAAATACGGTTTCATTTACGCGGGAATCCAACTTCCTGCTCAAGAAGACAGAGGTACCATTTTACTTATGATTGATGATGAATATTTAACGCCACTTGCCGACGAACTCAACCGATTAGAAATGGATCTTTTTCTTGATGGTTATAAAGTAGCGCGTCGTAGCGCAAATAAAGATGATGCCGTCACTGCTGTTCGATCTTCCATCCAAGAAGTCTACAATAGTGGAGTTAATCTTAAAGCGGTTTACCTCATCGGTCATATTCCTGTTCCATACTCAGGAGACATGTATCCCGATACACACAGTGAAAATCACTGGGGAGCCTGGTCTGCTGATAGCTATTATGGAGAAATGAATGGTAACTGGACAGACACCTCCGTTGATAATACCCTCGGTTTTTTCGAAAGAAATCACAACGTTCCCGGCGATGGAAAATTTGATCAAGATTCTATTCCTACTGAACTAGAATTACAAGTCGGTCGCGTCGACTTTTTTGATATGGACGCATTTGCGCTAAGCGAAATAGAACTGACACGTCGCTATTTAGATAAATCTCATGCTTTCAGAAATGCTCAGATTGAGGTGCAACGAAGAGCTTTGGTTGATGATAACTTTGGCAATCAATTTGCTGCACCATCTGCAAGTGCATGGCGTAGTTTTGCACCAATGTTCGGAGCAGCAGGTACCGAAGAATTAGATTATTTTACAACTATGACGAATGAAACCTATCTCTGGTCATATGGATGTGGCTCTGGTTCGCACATTAGTTCAAGTGGTATCGGAACAACCGATGATTTTGCATCCGATTCTTTACTGACTGTTTTTACGATGTTGTTCGGATCGCAATTTGGCGACTGGGACAATCCCAATAATTTTTTGCGCGCACCGCTCGCACAAGGTCTTACGTTGACCAATGTTTGGGCAGGTAATCCGCCATGGACTTTTCATCATATGGCGATGGGTTATCCGATTGGCTACAGTGCAATTCGAACCTTGAATAGTAACAATGCCGTTTATCTAAATGGCCCTCAACTCGTGCATGCGAATCTATTGGGTGATCCATCTTTGCGTTTACATCCCGTCAAGGCAATTGAAAATTTAGTTTTGATCTCTGATGGAGTACAAGTAGATTTGACTTGGAATGCTCCAGTTGACGAAGATGTTGCAGGTTACTATGTTTACAGAAGCGACACGCTTTTTGGAGATTATCAAAGAATTACTTCTGATATAATTACAGATCCTCAATTTGTTGATGTGAATCCGCCTGTTGGCGAAAATCTTTACATGGTCAAAACAGTAAAATTGGAAAATTCAGGAAGTGGTAACTATTACAATCTTTCATTAGGAGTTATTGATTCAGTTGATTTTGTATTGACAAATGAATTGGTTTTGCAAAAGCCAGTTACTTTCTCCGTTGCTCCCAATCCTGCCAAGGATTTTATGAATGTTAACTTTACAGAAAATATCAATACAGATTTCACCTTGACTGTATTGGATAAATTGGGACGTAACTTACTTGTCGAAAAATATAATTCTGCCGTAGTTGGAACTTCAGTACAATTAAATGTCAACCAATTGCAACCAGGTGTTTATTTCATTCAGCTAGAATCGAATGGTGGAAAAGCACTGCGGAAAGTTGTCGTGATGGATTAAGTCATGTACAGAAGTAGCGCGCAAAAAGTGTTCGAAAATCAAGACGAAATATTTCTAGTCATTCAAATAGAAAATCATATCTTGCGCACCTTTTCTCACGGTAAATTCAATATTGAATTTGTCATAGAAACCACGAGCGCACATTGAAGAACGTCCAACTCATCCTTAAAGGATCTATCCTTGAATATTTATTGAAGCATAGTACTACACTTTTTGTAGGACTGGTTTGCTTGAGTTCTTTAGCTTTAGTAGATTTTTATTTTATTGGACGTCTTGGTGCATTGGAATTGGCAGCAGTTAGTTTTGCAGCACCTGTTGTTTTTCTTGGAATAAATGTGCTGATGAGTTTAGGCGTAGGTGTCATGATTGTCGGTTCCAAGTTAGTGGGGCAAGGCGAGTTAGAAACCGTCAATAAATTAGCTTCAGCAGGTGTTTACTTAGCACTTGTTGTTGGGATATTGATGATGCTATTTGGTTTTTATTTTCATGAAAATATATTTTCACTACTTCGAGCTGATCCAGAAATTATTGAATTGATAGGAGGGTATATGCGATACATCTATTTCAATTTTTTATTGATGGCTTTGCTGATTGTGTTGCTAAAAATGCTTCAAGGATTTGGAGAGGTAAAGATTCAGGCCATTGTCATGGTGATCGTTGTGTTGCTCAATATTTTTTTAGATCCCATCTTAATTTTTGGCTTGGGCCCTTTTCCAAAAATGGGTTTAGAAGGAGCCTCAATAGCCACTTGTTTTGCAACTGCAGTTGGTGTTTTAATTCTTTTTATTGCTTCCACAAAATATATTAGTTATCGTCCCAAGTCTGTGACTTTTCGTTGGGGACAAATACTTTATTTAGGTCTTCCAGTCTCACTGAGTAAATGCATGATGCCTCTGAGTAATGCAGCCATTACTGCGATGCTAGCAAGCTTTGGGAACATTAGCGTTGCTACATATGGGATAGGATATCGTGTTGATCTAATTGTCATATTATTTTTAGTAGCATTGTCTTCGATTGTGTCGCCCTTTATTGGACAAAATATAGGTGCTGGAAATTTCAAAAGAATCGAACGTTGCATTTCCATGGCCATTCGAATCATTTTTATTTATGGAATAATTGCGGGGGGATTGGTTTGTATTTTTAAAGAGGAAATTGCCAATCTCTTTTCTCCAAATCAACCCATTGAAAAAGAGCTAGCGCTTTACCTCATGATTGCACCTGTCGGATACTTTTTGCAAGGTTTAATGATGCTCTCTGTATCTGTCCTAGAAACACTTAACAAACCAATGCGATCTGCTTTGGTAAATCTTGTTTACTATTTTATATTATACATTCCAATTGCTGCTCTGGGAGCTAAATTTTATGGGAATGTTGGTATCTTTATAGCCTATCCTGTCTCTGGATTTATAGCTGCTGGATTTGCCTATTTTATTATGAGACGAAGTTTAGAGGAAGCAAAACCTCAAGCCGCAGCTACAGTTGAAGCAGTTGCTTAAAATGATATTTTGAGAAAAAATGAGATTTGAAGAATAAAAAATGAACCGAAAGGCATTTTTGTTGTTTGTAAATGTTGTTCTTAATAATCATACTTTAACAAACAATTCCTTGCTATGGTAATGTCAACAATACAACGCATGAAGCGACAAACAGGAACTACGATCCCAACTAAATGGGGAAACTTTAAGATGATTGCATATGCTAAATCTGAAACAGAGGCAATGCCACATCTGGCAATGGTACACGAAAATTTTGATAACAATTCACCAGTTTATTTAAGAATGCACTCAGAATGTCTTACTGGTGACTTGTTCACTTCACGACGATGTGACTGTGGTGAGCAACTAGACGGAGCGATGCAATTAGCTGCTGAGAAAGGTGGCGTAGTGATCTACCTTCGACAAGAAGGCCGTGGTATTGGTTTGATCAATAAACTAGAAGCATATAATGTTCAAGATACGGGTGTAAATACAGCTGATGCCAACACACATCTTGGCTTTGATGTAGATAGCAGACGGTATGAAGATGCTATTTTTATCATGAAAGACCTAGGTATTAATGCTATTCATTTGATTACTAATAACCCTCTGAAAATAGAAGCGATTAAAAATTCTTCTATTGAAGTAGCTAGTAGAGTATCCCTGATTATAGAAGCTAAAAAGGAAAATAAAGGCTACCTCGAGACAAAACGAGATTTGATGGGGCACCTTTTGGAAAAAGAATAGAAGATTTAGGTGTTTTTTCAATACTGAAATGCTTACTTTTACCAATGTACTAATAAGTTAGGATTAGACAAATGGAAAACGGTAAATAAGCATGAATCAGGTATTGTGGAAAACCTTATTAAAGTTAAGACATGAAATTGGATTGTCAGGAGATAATTTTCGCTTCTGTCAATTCAATATAGATGTTGATGAACTGCCTAAGTTAAATAAGTTCTCTGAGCGAAATAACTCTACCTCAAAGCAGGTCGTTATCTTTCTAGGTAAACTAAATATTCCACACTCCAATATTGCGAAAATACACGTTGATGCTAATTTCAATATTGTCGTTCAGTCCACTGGTAATCTCGCCGCCGAAGAAATCCAAGACCTAAAGGTCTACCTTCCTTATTGCTTTCTATCCTTACTTGCGCGCAAAGAAAAAAGAGCTATTTCTATCGCTCATTTTGCACAATCTCTTGATGGCAAAATTGCAACCTTCTCTGGTGATTCTAAACGGATTGGTAACGAAGAAAACCTAATTCACGCACATCGTATGCGTGCCTTGACCGATGGAATCATGATCGGATCTGGTACACTGAGAAGTGACAAACCTCGTCTAAATGTACGATTAGTAGAAGGAGTAAATCCCACCCGAATTGTTATTGGTTCTCTGACAGAAACTGATTGTACTTGCCTTCGTTCAATTTCTAACGAACCAGTTATTGTTATTGGTAAAGAGAAACAAGGTGTTGAAAATGAGATTTCTTTTCATGCACTTCCTCCAAATGGTAGTAAAATAAAGTGTACCGATATCTTGACCTGCTTATATGAGAATGGTATCCATACTGTTTATCTAGAAGGTGGTGCGATAACTACATCCAATTTTTTGAGCGAAAGTGCCATTGATGTTTTTCAATTACATATATCTCCACAGATTTTTGGTTCAGGGAAATCTGGAATTTGTCTCCCGCAAATTAATGAAGTAGGGGAGGCAATTCAATTTCAAAAATTCTCCTTCGAGCCTGTTGGCAATACCATGATGTTTGTAGGGCGACTCAATGGTTTAGCGGTATGATCAGCAAAGCTCTTTGGCACCTGTCTAATCAAAAATCTGCTTGGCGCGAAACGGAATTAGCTACTACCCCCATAGACCATTGTCAAATTCAAAGCCTCTATTCTTTCATAAGTTTGGGAACGGAAAAAACCGTCGCTTCTGGAATGGTTCCACCTCAAGTTGCAAAACAAATGGAAGTCCCATATATGGAAGGTACATTCGATTTTCCACTTAAATTTGGTTATTCCCTTGTCGGAAAAATACAGAGTGAAAATCATCCCCATTATGGCAAATTGGTACACGTCATGCACCCACACCAAAGTGTGTTCAATATTCCCAATGCATCCATCACTATTTTACCTGATTCCCTTCCTGCAAAAAGAGCAGTGCTAACCAGCAATTTGGAAACCGCACTCAACGCTTGCTGGGACGCAGCAATAAATTCAGGAGATAAAGTGCTCTTAGTTGGTTTCGGAAACATTGGTGCTTTGCTTGCCTGTGTCATTAATGAAATGCCTGCAGTCGATTTACATATTTTAGAAAAGAATGAGTCGAGAATTGCGAAAGCAAAAACTATAGGATTTACCAATGTTCATCATTCAATTTCAACAGATGACTTTGACATCGCTTTCCATTGCAGTGCAAGTGAAAAAGGTTTGCAAACCTGTATTGATAGTTTAGGAGAAGAAGGCAAAGTAGTAGAACTAAGTTGGTACGGAACCAAATCGGTGAATCTAAAATTAGGTGCAAACTTTCATCACCGACGTTTAAAAATAATCAGTTCACAAGTTTCAAAAATACCGGCAAGTCATCGACCACGTTGGGACTACAAAAGAAGAAAATCTGCGGTCTTGAATTTGCTCCAAAATCCAATTTATGATCAGGTGCTCACCAATGAAATTAGCATGAAAGAAGCACCCCATTTTTTTACAAAATTAAGAACGGAACAATTGCCTGGCTTGGGTTATTGTTTGCATTATGGAGAAAAGACGGAAGATCGAAGACCGAAGACGGAAGTTTCCCACTAAGGTATCTTGCGTTAGAAGAGAACTTCGGACTTCGGTCTTCGGACTTCCGTCTCTATCCAAAGAGAAGATAAATTCATTAACCAAATATACATATCACCAATGTACAGCGTAAAAGTAAGACAACACATCATGATCGCGCACTCCTTCAATAGTGCCACCTTCGGTCCAGCTCAAAAGCTACACGGTGCGACCTATGTAGTTGACGTAAATTTCAACTCCGCAGAATTAACAGAAGATTCGATTGTAATCGATATCGGATTAGCACATGACGTGCTCAAAAAAGTACTGGCACCACTAGACTATCAAAACCTAGACGAGTTGCCACAATTCAAAGGACTTTTAACGACCACTGAGTTTCTGGCAAAATATATCCACGATCAAATGAAATTAGAATTGGAAGGAAAGTTTGGAGGAAGCCTAAAGGTAACATTGGGAGAGTCACATGTGGCCTGGGCTAGTTATGAAGGTGGGATGAATTAGAATTGAAATTAGAATTAGAATTAGAATTAGAATTAGAATGTGAATGTGAATGTGAATGGCCTTCTAACGTGTTGGAATAGGAATAGGAATAGGAATAGGAATAGGAATAGGAATAGGAATAGGAATAGGAATAGGAATAGGAATAGGAATTGGACCTAGTCACCAGAGTAGACAGCAAGATAATAAAATTAAGCAGCTGATTTAGCTATTAAAAATTCTGCCATTTCTTTTGGCGATCGACCACCCAATGAAGTGTGGATTCTTTTGGTATTATACCATCCATCAA
>CALGLS010000330.1 GCA_937959375.1 uncultured Saprospiraceae bacterium | reverse complement strand
ACTTCCCACTTCCCACTTCCCACTTCCCTACTCCTCACTCAAGTCCTCAAAATATCCAGTTCTTCGATTTTTTCTTACGTTATCCCAATTGAAAGAACGACCGTTCATAACAACGTAGACCCCTGCTTCAAGGGTTTGGGCGAAAGCCAAGGCAGAGCCTAAATTAAAAAAACCGTCAGAAGATGTACCAAAAGCATAGGGCACCATCGCTCCAGTTAATATAATCGTTTTGCCTTCAATTTTTGCGTGAGCAATAGCGGTGGCTGTTTGTACCATAGTATCGGTACCGTGGGTGATGATTATTTGGTCGGAACTTGCTTTACGACAATTGTGGATGATGATTTGACGGTCTGCATCTGTCATTTCTAGACTATCGAGCATCATCAGTGTTTTCACGTCGATGTCGAGTGTAGATCGACCGCGCTCAAACATTTTCGCTAGATGTGTATCTTTGAAATAAAGTTCTCCCGTAATAAAATTGTAATCCTTATCGAAGGTTCCTCCTGTTCCGAATATTTGAATCATTGTATATATTGTCTTTTTGCACTAATTGTGCTGTCTGTTTAAGTTGTAAAGCTTGTAAAAATTGAGGGCATTGCAAACTTTTATTGGACAATTCTTAATGCCCTAGTCAATAAAACAACAATCCCGAGTTACCTGCTGGTATTTCGGGATTGTTTTTGGAATTTAATTGTAAGTGGTAATATGACTAAGATACGTTTAGGAAACTTTGGAAGTTTACTAAACGAGGGGGCGTTATTCGACTCTAAAAACGCTTTCGTCAATGTCGCCATTCACCTTGATGCTCTTTGTTTCCATCTTCATGGGCATAGGCATCGCAGAGTTCGTAACCGTCATAGTATGTGGGAAGAGAATTCCATCGATATCTTTATAATTCGAAATTGCTCTATTTGTTACCATTTTTTGCCCCTCTAATTCCTGTGTTTCGATTGCTTGGATTTTTAAACTAGTTTTCACATCATAAAAATGCGTCTCCTTAGCTCCATTCGAACTTGTAAGTTCAACCTTGTAAGCTTTGACACCTTCGACCGTTTCCATTCCTTTCAATTCCATTTTATAGCCATCTTCTACATAGGTCAATTCAGGAAACGCAACAGCCTTTGCTTTCATAGTCTCTAGTTCGGCACCTTCAACTTTCTTGCTATTCCCCATTCCACTTACCATTCCTTTGTTTCCGTTTAAAACTTCGCCTTGCATTACGTTTCCACCCATAGAGACAAACATAGCGTACTTATCAGGAGTAGATTGGAATAGTTCTAATTTCAATGCCATTCCCTGCATTTCTGTTGACATTTCTGCCTGAATAGATTTCACCGCGCTAAGTTTTTTACGTCCACCAATTGCATTGATGTAATCTTCGATTACCGTCTTAGCAGTAACACCTGCAGGAACTACGTCGTCATCCATTTTGAGGAGGTTACCTTTGTAATCATAAAAATTAATTTTACCACTTTTAGCAAAAGGAATCAACTTATCCGCAACTTCATCTTTGTTACCAACGACAACGATATGTGCATTGTCAGGACGAACATATTTTTTGGCCATAGCCATGACGTCATCAGCAGTAACCGCTTGTAATTTTTCAAGATAAGTGGTGTAATAATCAGCTGGCAATTTATAACGTGCTATGTTCAATGCGAATCTAGCAATTGTTTCAGGAGACTCAAGCGAACGACCAAAAGAACCACTTAATACGTTCTTTACTTTTTGTAACTCAGCAGCATCGATTTTAGTATTTCTCAGATATTTGAATTCGTTCATAAATTCAATGACAGAGCTATCCGTTACTTCGTTTCTAACAGATGCTCCAGCTGCAAATGAACCAACTTCTTTGTCGCTGCTCAAACGCGAACGTGCCCCATAAGTATAGGCATTTGTTTCACGTAAGTTTTGGTTCAATCTGTTTCCAAAATAGACACGTCCACCTAACCAAGTGTTCATTACAGAAGACTTAATAACGTCAGGTGCGCCTGGTTTCAAATCAACTGGATAAGTAATATTTATAACCGACTGTACAGCACCTGATTTATTTACAAAATCAACGGTTGTTCCACTTGGAGGTACTGGCGTTTTGTAAGACTTGTTGATGACATTTGAAGAAGCTTCCCATTTACCAAAATACTTTTCAGCCATTGGCTTTGCTTCTGCAACAGAGATATCCCCTACCACAATCAGGTAAGAAATGTTTGGTTTGAAATAGTCTTTGTAGTAAGCTTTTGCGTCAGCAATAGTGATTTTTGCTAACGTCTCTTCTGTCATAGATTCTCCGTAAGGATGGTCTTTTCCGTAGACGACTTGATTAGAAATATTGTTTGACAAAGCACTTGGGTCATCTTTTGCCTGTACAAGACTTGAGTTATATTGCTTCACTAATTTGTCAAATTCCTTTTGAGGAAAACTTGGATTCAATAACACATCTGACATCACCTCCAAGAGTGCCGTATTGTGTCGTTTCAAAGAAGCTCCGTACATTCCACTTGCACTCGTTCTCAAAGTAGCTCCGATAAAATCAATACTTTCGTCAATCTCCGATTTCATTTTTGTCGACGTTCCTTTATTCAGCATTTCACCCGCGAGTTCGATCGCACCTGCAGTGGATCGCTCATGAATTGCTGGCGCGTCAACAAATAATTGATACGATACGCGAGGCAGTTTTCGATTTTCAACTACAATGACTTGCAAGCCATTATCTAATCGAAATTGCTCAGCTTTACCCATTTGAATGCGTGGCGCAGGGCCAGGAGTTGGTGCATTACTTCTGAAGGTAATTGGTTTATCTACAACAAGGACATCAGTCTTAGCTGGAATATCTTTCTTTACCGTTTCACCAACTTTGGGTGTACACTGCGTAAAAAACATTAGGCTTATAAAGCACAAGAAGAATATATTTTTCATTAGAAATTTCTTTTTTAAAATTTGATAATATTGAACCTGTCTAGCTGTGCTGCCAGATAGAGTCCGAAGTTTCCCACTAACGTAGGTACACGATCGCGGGAAACTTCGGTCTTCTGTCTTCGGTCTTCGGACTCCTCTAAATCCCCGAGCCACGCATCACCGCCTTAGCTCCAAATCGTTTTCTAATCTTATCCATCTCTTCCATCAGTTTCGTTTCTTTAAGGGTGTCCTCAAATAAGTCAATTTGGTAATTGCCGTGCACTAGTCCGCTAAAGCGAATGCCTACCAATCTGACCAACTGTCGGCGTTGATAGAGTTGGTCAAAGAGGTCATTTAGATAGCCAGCAAGTATGCGGTCGTTGGCAGTGTATGGGATACGCTTTTGCTTGGTGTAGGTATTGAAATCAGCGTATCGTATTTTCACTGTTATGCAGGAGGCTAACTTCTGAGCGGAGCGCAGTTCAAAGGTTAGTTTACACAGCATGTTATTCAGTATCGTCTTGAGTTTTCGAATGTCGATGGTATCCTTTTGGAAGGTACGTTCGGACGACATTGACTTTTGTTCGACGTAGGGGACGACGGGTGTGTGGTCAATTGCGTTTGCCTTTTTTGATAAGGAGATACCGGTTTTTCCGAATTCTCGTTGCAGTAGTTTCACGGGAATTTCGCTAAGTACCTTAATACTTCGCACACCCATGAGGCTCAGTTTGCGGGTAGTCACCCGACCTACAGATGGTAGTTTTGAAACAGCGAAGGGAGCGATGTATCCTTTTTCGGTACCTGCTTTGATTTGGATAGCTCCATTAGGCTTTGCTTCGCTGGTGCTCATTTTTGAAATCAGCTTATTCACTGAAAGGCCAAATGAAATAGGTAGGCCCGAATTGCGGATCACTTTCTGACGCAATTCATTGGACCATTGGTAGCAACCAATGTAGCGATCCATACCACTGAGGTCGAGATAGAATTCATCGATAGATGCCTTCTCGTACAGTGGCGCTGAATCAGCAATAATGTCGGTGATTAATTGAGAGTGGCGGGAGTAATTTTCCATGTCACCTCTTAGAATAATCACATCGGGGCAAAGTCGTCGAGCCATCTTAATGGGCATAGCGGAATGGATACCAAATGCCCTGGCTTCGTAACTGCATGATGCGACTACTCCTCTTTCACTCGTTCCTCCTATAA
Organism: uncultured Saprospiraceae bacterium; assembly: GCA_937959375.1. Taxonomy (GTDB): domain Bacteria; phylum Bacteroidota; class Bacteroidia; order Chitinophagales; family Saprospiraceae; genus CALGLS01. The sequence goes on along the minus strand of CALGLS010000330.1, from coordinate 2,613 downwards.
TTAATGGCTTTCCCCTCAGTGAGCTGTTTTTCAGGCATTCGACTGACACGAAAAACGCGTCTAGGTCGAGATGCAGAATTGCTCTTTCGTACATCGTCTACTCGGTTTTTAAATTGCAATTTTTAGTGCCGTTGCAATTTTAGTTTTCTCTTCTTTCGTGTTTTACGTTAGTGACAATGACAGTTTTCCCTACTATCATGCCCTATTACAGTTATCCTTCTTTTGTTTACACGAAAGTGTATTCGTTCATCGGACGGGGTAAATTTATAAACAATTTGTTTATAAAGCAATATTTGTTAGTAACTTTTTGTTTATCTTTGTATTGTCATTCTGAGCAAGCAAAACGAGTCGAAAGGGTGAAGAGCCTACTATAAGTCACTAAAGAGATTTGATTTCATTTGAGGTATATTTCTCGACTTAGTTACGCTGGCTTGGTATACTTAGGGTCGCTCGAAATGGAAGAACTTATACGAATTGATGCTTCGACTCGTTTCACTCGCTCAGGATGACGACTCAAATTAGTGACGCTGACTACGCTCCGCTATTTAATAACTTGAGACGATAACTATTCTTTTTCGCTCAGGATGACAATTCGGGGTAGTGACTTTTATTTCATTAATATTTTTAATAGCGTTTGTCACTCTGATTGAGAGAAACGAGTCGAACAAGCTGCTAGTCATCAAAAAACGTTGTCATCCTGAACGACGAAGGAATCGAGAAATACTCCTCTTTTAAAACAAAAAATTCAAATCATAAACAGATTACGATGAAAGAACACAAGTACTACCTTTATATCACAACTAATCCAAGAAAAACATGTCTATACATTGGAGTCACTAATGATTTAGCACGACGACTTGAAGAACATTTTCAAAACAGAGGCAACATTCATAATTATGCTGGTAGATACTATTGTTATAATTTGGTTTACTTTGAGGAGTTTAAATATATTAACAAGGCAATTGCTCGAGAGAAGCAATTAAAGAAATGGACCCGTAAAAAGAAGGATTGGTTGATTGACATGAAAAATCCTGATCGGAATATTTTGAATGCTCAATTTCCTTATATTCGTTTGGCTGGGTAGTTGGGGATAGTTCTTTGTGATCACTACTTTTATCGATAGCTAAAGAAAATTTGACTTTCATTGGAGGTATATTTCTCGGCTTATTTCTCTGTTTTAATTTTCTTAAAATCGCTCGAAACAAAACCCCTGAGTTGTTCTCCTTCGACTCCTTCGTCGCTCAGGATGACAACTCAGGGTAGTTACTTTGATTTCGCTCCGCTCGTTTATAACTCGAGATGATAATTTATGGGAGCGAGTTGAACAATCACTAAGCCACTAAAGTTACTTATCATCCTGAACGAACTTGCGAGTCCAACGTACTCTAATCATCAAACCCTTGTTGTCATCCTGAGCGAGCTTGCGAGTCGAAGGATAGAAAACAAGCGTAAACCAATTTCGAGCGACGAAGGAGTCGAGAAATACACCTCCTTTAGAATACAGAATTTTGACATAAAATTCACAACAGCAAGTCTGATTTAGCCCCTCTTTTTCTACTCCATATCTTAATCTTAAATTTTGTATAATTATTGCTTCTTTGTCTATTAAGAAGGTTAGAGTAATGTCTTTAGGAAGAACAGAGCAGATTAGGCTTTCCAAAAGCAACAAAAAGCCTATATTCAAGTTTCAAATATCGACTCCTTCACCGAAAAAATAGAACGACAAAAAATGCTATCAATAGAAAGACAATTAAGAAAGCTGTACGAAGACATTATTGCCAAGGAGAAAATCGAGATACACCTGAAGAATATTGATCGTCTGATTCTTCAGGAAGAAGAAGCTTTAAAAGTTGCGGAACTTCAAACACAAAAAGAAGGGGCTGACATCACTCGCTTGGAAGGTATGAGCTTATACGGTATTTTCAAAACAATATTGGGGACAAAGGAGCAGGAACTCGAAAAGGAGCGGCAGGAATACCTTCAAGCGTATTTGAAAAAGAATACAATTATTGATTCCCTAAAAAGTTTGAAGAAGGAAAAGGAAATTTTACTGCAAAGTTATAGTGGTAAGTTTAATGCAAAAAAACAGTTTGATACACTACTGGCAAAAAAGAAAAAGGAGATAGAAATTGAGAAACCGGAACTAGCAGAAATGATCATTCACTTTGAAGGAAATATTGCCAATCATAAATCTAGAATAAAAGAATTGCATCAAGCCGTGCGTGCAGGTAAGAAAACGAATAAGGTTTTAGAAAGCATATTAATGTCATTGGATCAGATTGGGAAATGGGGTAATTCATATGGTCGAATTCCTATTGGGTTACGAACTAAACTAAAAGGTAACGTTCAGCGCAAAATTAATCAAGCAAATAAAAATCTTCAAAATTTCGAGAAAGAACTCTTTGACCTTTCTGATCATTACAACCACAACTATAGTCGTCAAATTAATGAAATTAAAGATTTCGTAGATCAGTTTTTAGATAGCTTGATTACAGACTGGATTGTAAAAAAAGAAATTGTACACTCTGCTAATATTGTTTCTAATCTAATTGACAAAGTTACTCGAATTGTAGGTATGTTGGAAAATGAAGTTGACAGAACAAAGGCTTACAT
>CALGLS010000329.1 GCA_937959375.1 uncultured Saprospiraceae bacterium | reverse complement strand
TACGTGAAGCGTAAAATAGACGGAAGTCCGAAGACCGAAGTTTCCCGCGATCGAAAAACACGTTAGATGGAAACTTCGGACTTCCGTCTCCCGTCTTCCGTCTTCACTAAACCCACAAAACATGCTACTAAAAACCCGAGGTATAGTCATCCGATCCATCAAGTACTCCGAAACGAGTTTGATCGTCGACGTCTATACCGAAGAGAAAGGTCTACGAACCTACATCGTCAGCGGGGTACGTAGTAAAAAATCAAAAGTTAGTGCCAGTCTTTTGCAGGTTATGTCCTTACTCGACATGGTCGTCTATCATCGAGATGACAAAAACTTAGCGCGCACCAAAGAAATAAAAGCCGCTCACATTTACAATACGCTCCCATTTAATATAAAGAAAAGCTCGGTCGGTCTTTTCATGGCAGAAATTATTCAAAAGACCTTGACCGATCCGGAAGAGAACAAACCACTATTTGAGTTCATCTTCAATGTCTTTATCTATCTCGATCAAACCGAAGAAAATGTAGCCAATCTACATCTTTCATTCATGATTTATTTGATGCCGTATCTTGGATTTATGCCTAGTGGCGAATACAGTGAAAAAACACCATTTTTTGACTTGAAGGAAGGTTGTTTTACGGGATCGCCAGAAGATGCTATTCTCTATATCAAAGATCCACTAAGTGCTTATCTAGGTCAGTTGATGAAATTACCTTTTCACGAAAGTCATCAACTCAAAATCAACAAAACGGATCGAAAGCAATTACTCAATGAAATATTGAAATTTTATCGCCTTCATATCGAGAATTTTAGCGATATTCAATCCCATATCATACTCGAAGCTGTCTTTGGTGGATAATAAGCGCAATTCCAATTACGTTTATACTTCCTGAGTAGCAAAACAAAGGAAAAATCATCCATTTTACCTTAGTATTTTTAGACTCACCAGTATTTATCAAAACTCGCTTACCCCCATAAAGGGGTTGACTATCAAGTACATAAGGTACTTAAAGTGGGAATCTCTATTATTAAAAATAAAACGAGATTAAAATGTCCACACAAAACAGTTATTCCGACTCAAAACCAGAACTTAACCCATTGGAAAAGAAAACCTCTCGCTGGAAACGGCTAAAAGAAAAAAATCCCAAAATTGCTTTAGCAATAAAAACATTGGGAGGATTAGCTTCTGCGGTCATCGCATTTGTCATTCTTCTTGCACTACTGGTTCGATTTGGTGCTTTTGGCAAACTGCCTTCTGAAAAAGAATTGGCTAACATTAGCAACGCCAACGCCTCTGAAATTTATTCCGCAGATGGTGTCCTTTTAGGAAAATACTATATCGAAAATCGAACGATTATTGACTTCGAAGACATTTCACCTGATATTATCAATGCCTTAGTTGCAACCGAAGATGCACGCTTCTTTGAGCACCGCGGTATCGACATCAGAAGTTACCTTCGCGTTTTGGTGAAAACCATTTTACTACGCGACAATTCTGGTGGTGGTGGAAGTACGCTAAGTCAGCAACTTTCCAAAAACTTATTCCCTCGACAAAAACATCGAATACTTTCTATGCCGATCAACAAACTAAAAGAAATGTTTGTGGCTAGAAGATTGGAACGTGTGCATAGCAAAGATGGCTTGCTCAACTTGTATTTAAACACCGTTCCTTTTGGTGGAAACATATATGGTGTGCAGGTCGCTGCCAAACAATTTTTTGACACCAATGCAAAAGATTTAAAAACGGAAGAAGCGGCAGTATTGGTTGGTATGCTTAAAGCAAATACCTATTACAATCCGGTTCGAAATCCAAACAATGCACTCGCTCGTAGAAATACCGTACTTCGTCAAATGAAAAAATACGAGTACCTAAAGCCAGCGAAATGCGACTCTTTACTCAAAACTCCAATCGAAGTTAAGTACACCAAAGAAAGTCATACCGATGGCGTTGCAACTTACTTTCGCGAACACCTACGCCATCACGTAACAGGCATTCTAAAAGATTACAAAAAGGAAGATGGTTCCGATTACAATCTATATACCGATGGATTGGTCATTCACACCACCATTGATTCCCGCATGCAAAAGTATGCAGAGCATGCGGTGCAAACGCATATGAAAAGTTTGCAAAAAAGTTTTGACAATCACTGGAAAGGGAAAAAGCCTTGGGGAGACGATGCTGTTATTTCGAAAGAAATGAAAAAGTCAAAGCGCTATACACGTATGATTGAAAAGGGCTATTCCGAAAAGGAAATCAAAACAGCTTTTGACAAAAAAGAACGCATGACCGTCTTTACCTGGGAGGGTGAAAAGACAAAAGAGATGAGTCCACTGGATTCTATAAAATACTACTACTGCATGCTCAATGCTGGCTTCCTCGCAATGGAACCTAGCTCGGGCGACATCAAGGCTTGGGTGGGTGGTACCAACAGTAAATATTTTCAGTACGACCACGTCAAAGCGAAGCGACAAGTCGGTTCTACTTTCAAGCCAATCGTATATGCTTCTGCATTACAAGATGGTTATCTTCCTTGTGATTATTTTGATAATCGTTTGGTTACTTACACGGATTATGAAGACTGGCAACCACAGAATTCAGATGGTAAATATGGTGGACAATTTTCAATGGGAGGAGCATTGAGTAATTCAGTCAATTCGGTTGCTGTAGATTTGATTATGCGAACTGGAGTAGAAGAGGTAGTTGCATTAGCAAATGACATGGGCATAAGCTCAGCTATTCCTAAAGGACCTGCAATAGCTCTTGGAGCAGTTGATCTTTCATTGTATGAGATGGCTCAGGTTTACGGCACTTTTGCCAATAGAGGTTTACATGTAAAACCACGGTATCTCACCCACATTGAGAACAACAAAGGTGAAGCCATTGCAAGCTTCAAAAAAGATAAAAAACCAGTGCGTGCTCTCAGTCAAGATCACGCTGACATCATGACAAAAATGATGGAGATGGTAGTTGATAGTGGTACCGCACGTCGTCTTCGCCTTACCTACAATTTGGAAAATGACATCGCTGGTAAAACAGGAACGACACAGTCTCATGCTGATGGTTGGTTTTTAGGGTTTACCCCAAATTTAGTGATAGGCTCATGGGTAGGTGCAGAGTCTCCACGTATTCGTTTTCGTTCGATAAGGCTTGGTCAAGGTGCGAATACAGCATTGCCAATCAGTGGTATTTTTATGAGAGATTTAATGAAGGACTCAAAGTATAAAAAATGGCGTTTTTCTTCTTTTCCTGATCCTAGTGTAGAAGTTTTAGATGCGATGAATTGTCCAAGATTTCGAACAGAAGCGCCACCGATTGCAGAAGAAGGTGGTGGTGGTTTTAATGAGCAATTAGACAAACTCTTAGAGTCGCT
>CALGLS010000328.1 GCA_937959375.1 uncultured Saprospiraceae bacterium | reverse complement strand
TCTCTGGAGCAATTTACACGGAGCCTGCGGCAAACTGTGATGCACCTGCACCTAACGTACCTGCTTCAAGTCCTGTTGGATTAGTTGATGTTGAATTGTATGAAATATTCACACCTCCTACTCCAGCGTCATTGGAAGGTACTTTCCCTACAGGAAATGACGGATTATTCCAATTTACAATTAATGGAGCTGGTGACTATGAGTTACGCCCTGAGAAAGATATCAACTGGGGTAACCAATTAGGAACGATCACTTCTTTTGATGTTCAGCGAATTCAAGCACACGCAGTTGGAGCAACTCCACTATGTACTGCTTACAAGAAAATCGCAGCGGATGTCAACGACAATGGTCAAATTACTACTGTGGATGCTGCCTTGTTGAACTTCTTTGTAATCAACAACGTACCACCACTACCTACTCCTAACGATCCACCTAACAAGTCTTGGAGATTTGTAGATGCGAAACAAGTACTAGTAAATACTTTTGATGCGAACGTACCTGCATTCAATGAAGTAATTGCTTTTGATAACTTAATTTCTGATACTACTGACAATGATTTCATTGGTGTGAAGATTGGTGATATTGACAACAATATTAACCCACTTCTTTTCACTGGTGGTGGTGGCGATCCTGAACTACAAGGTGAAGGTCGTACTGGAAACATTGAGTTTGTAATTGCTGATGCAACGACTAAAGCTGACGAGTCACTTGCAGTTGATTTCTCTGCTAAGTCATTTGACAACATAGTAGCTTACCAATGGATCCTTAAGTTTGATGAAAAAGCGCTTGCGTTTGATGGTATGACTGCTAAAGCTTTAGCAAACTTATCTGATAACAATGTAGGTGTTAAAGCATTGGACTACGGAATGATTTCATTTACTTGGTATAGTGTAGATGCTGTAAGCCACTCAGAAGAAGATGTATTATTTACATTGAACTTCACTGGATTGAAAGATGGTGTTAAATTGAGCGACATTTTTGAAGTTCAAGAATTCAACGTCTTCCCTACAGAAGCTTACACGAACAATGCTGAGATCCGTAATATCGAACTTGGTTTCTCTAACGATAAGCAAGCAGTTGATTTTGAGTTATTCCAAAACCAACCAAACCCTTTCAAAGATGAAACGAACATTAGCTTCAACCTTCCAACGGCTACTGCTGCAACATTGACTATCTCTGATGCAACTGGTAGAACGTTGAGAGTAATTGAAGGTGATTACGATAAAGGTTACAATGAAATTAGTGTAAATAGAAACACTTTACCTGCTTCTGGAGTATTATACTATCAGTTAGAGACTTCAGAATTCTCTGCAACGAAGAAAATGATTATCGTCGAATAAGACTAATCATTAAAATGATATAAAAAGATAGCCAAAGGATAGGGATTCTTATCCTTTGGCGCTTTTTTATAATTTTGTGTTCTTTTAAGGCGGATTTCTTTTGACTGGAACAAAGCCAGTTTTGAGGAAACGCTCCCAAATAAAACTTTCTCTTTTAAAAAGGAAGTTCTAATTATACTTAAACCGATGTTCAGCTCGCTACAATTCAATACAATTTACGGCTGCCCTTTTTTGTAAAGGAATGATCTCTTGTATCCCGTGTGGATACAAAGGCTACTCCTATATTTCAATTTAGAAATCAAATAGTATTATGCGTAAAATAATCCCTGTTATCTTCCTGCTATTTTTGTTGAATAGTTCAATCAATGCACAGGTAACTTTTAATGCACCTTCGGAAATGATGCCTTGTGATACAAGCTCTTATTGTATCAACATTGAGGTAGTCAACTTTGACTCTGTCATAGGTTTTCAGTACAGCTATGGCTGGGACCCTTCGATCATGACCTTAGATTCATACAATCATTTCCTTGGATCAAGTTTTGTTCCCAATGAGAGTGAAGTTGCCAATGGCCAGTTTGGAGTATCATGGTCCGAACAATTATTCCAACCCGTTAGCCTAGCAGACAATACTCCGATTATGGAGCTTTGTTTTTCTCCGATTGCTGCCGGCACATCACCAATTTTGTTTGATCTTCCTTTACTTCCTGGAGCTCCCATCGAAGTATTTGGTATTGATAATGGCAACTTTGGTAATCTCCCGTATCAACTCAATGATGGTAGCATCGTAGTTGAAGGTAATAATGGGCCACCAATCATTACTTGTCCTTCCGACGTCGTAGTAATGAGTGCTCCCACAACTGTTGATAATATTGAATGGCTAACGCTTACTGATTGTGATCTTGACTCTGTCGCTTATTTCCTATCTGGAAGCACTACAGCTAACGGAAGTGGAGACGCCAGTGGATCATTTTTCAACGCAGATACTACACTTGTTACATACATTGCCGCTGACCTAGCTGGCAATACACAAGGTTGTTCTTTTAATGTCATTTTGGAAGCTCCAACCTCAACCAATGATAGCTTATTGGAAATACTTCCTCAGGTTACCATTGATTGCGATAATGATCAAGTAATCATGGATTTCTTAGTGGTTAACTTTGACGAAATGGTATCTAACCAGTATTTGTTAAACTGGGATACAACTTCTTTCGCTTACAATAGCCATGTTAGCAGTTTGGCCAACCAAACATTAAATACAATTGCCGCTTCGGATGGTTTTATATTTGTTTCTTGGAGTCACCAAGTAACTCCTCCTCCAAATCCAATACTAAGTACTACCCTACCGGATAGTACAATTATATTTACCCTTACATTTGACTTGGTTGGTACTCCAACTATGCCTTTTGTAAATTATTTGCCTCCAACTCAATTTGTAGATGTAAACGGGCAAATGGATAGTATGACCAATTACATACTACAACCGGGTTATGTTGTCAACACGATTGATAACACTCCCCCAACAATCGCTAACTGTCCTACAGACACAACTGTATATGTATCTAGCGCAATGTGCGTTGCTGCAGTCAATTATATGATGCCTACTGTTACAGATGCCTGCGATCCGAACCCATCATTAAGTTGCTCACCGGGTCCTGGACTATTTTTACCACTAGGTATAAACCCTGTAACTTGTACCGCTACTGATGCTTCAGGAAATACTTCCAACTGCATGTTTAACGTAACGGTATTGGATACCATACCACCAATGATTACTTGTCCTAATGATACGCTTGTGAATACTGATCCAGACAAATGTTCTGCTTTAGTAGATGGTTTGGCTCCTGTATCAATTAGTGATAACTGTACTGCAAGTCCACAGATCGAATGGATTGTTCAACCACAAGGAACGAATGGTTTTTTCGATGTAAGTAGTTCTGTTAGTATGGTTACGTTTATGCTTGGCACAAACACTGTGACTTACAGTGCCACTGATGATTCTGGTGTTACTGGTAGTTGTGAATTCACTGTAACGGTTGAAGATTTAGATCCTCCTACTATTTCTTGTATTGCTGATACAACATTTAATACAGGTTCTGCCTCTTGTAATGTTGCTGCATTTATTCCAGCTCCAGCAGTTGATGATAATTGCGGACTGGATTCACTTACCTATACAATAAACGGAATAACAACAACTCTAGCGCTGACGGCAACAGAGTTTGTACATAACTTTCCAGTTGGAACAACAACAGTTACTTATACAGTTGTTGATGCAGGTGGATTGTCTGCTTCTTGCAGTTTTGACGTAACGATAAATGATGATGGTGCTCCTACTTTAGATTGCCCAGCAACCGTTAACGTTAATCCTGACCCTGGAGCTTGTGATGCAAGTGCAACAGTACCTGCTCCTACCTTCTCTGACAACTGTGGTATTGATTCTTTGACCTATACGGTTGAAGGTGTTACCACTACCCTTCCTTTAGGGAATACTTCTTTTACAGGAACTTTTGATTTGGGTACAACTACGGTTACCTATAATATATATGATCAAAACGGAAACGCTGCTAGCTGTACTGTTGATGTTATTGTAACTGATAACACAGCACCTACTCTAACATGTCCTACTGACACGACGCTTACTTTGATGACTGGAAACAGTGTCACTGTTGGTGATATCGCTGCTGTTGCTTCTGATGCTTGTGGTACCGTTAATTTAAGCTATGCCTTAAGTGGTGCAACGACAACACCGGGTCCAAGTTCAACCGACGCTTCTGGAACTGACTTTAACACGGGTACAACTACCGTCACTTACTATGCAAATGATGGTAATGGTAATCTTGATAGTTGTAGTTTCTTTGTAAACGTAACTGGCGGTCAACTTGATGTAGATTGTCAACCAGACCAAGTAGGATTCTCTGATCCCCTAGCATGTGGTCAAATTCTTTTTGGGCTTGAACCAATTATAAACTCTGAAATTTCTAACATTAATTCCATCACTTATACATTGAGTGGTGCAACAATGGGAGGTGATACTTTAATTGCAAGTGGTACATTCTTCAATGTAGGAGAAACAACGGTTACCTACTTCATCAGCGATATATTTGGCAACATGTTACAATGTAGTTTCTTAGTAACTATTACTGATACAACACCTCCGCAAATCGTTTGTCCTACTGTTGACGCATTTCCGTCTGATGCTGGACAATGTTTTGCAACCATTCCATCTATGTTCTTGGCTCCTCCTGTTTCAGGAATGTTTGATAACTGTGGAATTGATTCTGTAGGATTTACCTTGACTGGTGCCAACAATGCATCTGGCCCTCTGACTAACTTGCCTACTATTTTTGATATAGGAACAAGTCAACTGACTTACACAATCATTGATGTAAACGGGTTAAGTACTTCTTGTTCTATTGAAGTAGTTGTGAATGACAGTGAAGCACCAATTATTGATTGCCCAACGGATACATTAATTCTTGTTCCATCAGGAACTACTGATACGATGGTAAATGATCTTGGTATTACTTACTCTGATTTATGTGGTTCTGTAAATTCTGTGTTATTTACCACAACAAGTGGTGTTTCAGATACCTTAGATGCAAGTGGAACAAGCTTCCCTATTGGAAGTACAACGGTAACTTACAATGTAACGGACGAAGCTGGTAATTTAACGACTTGTACTTTTATAGTAGCTGTAGTAGAAGACACCGCTCCTGATTGTATCGATTGTCCAGAAGATGTAATTGCTTGTAGTAGTTCCGTTACTGGAATTGGAGCAACAATTGTTTGTGATCCTAATGATCTTCAATCGTTAACTTGGAGTACAACTGGTGCTTCTGGTATGCAAACAGGAATTGGAGACATCAGTAGTGACATGAGTGGTTTTGTTTTTGCTCCTGGAACTACCTTCGTAACTTATACCGCAGTAGATAACAATAACTTTGTAGATGAATGTACTTTCATTGTACAGGTGGATGATATCGCTCCAACAATCACTAACTGTCCAGTTGTTCCTCTAGTAGTGAATGCTGTAGCTGATCAATGTAAGGCAACTGTAGACTGGCAAGAGCCAATGGCAGCTGATTTATGTGGTATTGAAAGTTTTACTTCTAATACGATTCCTCTTGAGACCTTCCCTCTTGGTGATACGACTGTAACTTATGTCGCAGTTGACTCCGCAGGAAATATGGCAACATGTAGTTTTGTAATCAGTGTTTTGGATGTAACAGGTCCTGTTTTTGACTTCTGTCCTCCAAACAATATTGTTTACAGTCCACAACCTGGGACTTGTGATGCGATTGTAACTTGGGATGAGCCAATTGCTGTGGATGTATGTAGTAACGTAACCGTTAGTTCTTCACACACTTCTGGTTCTTTATTTACTGGAACAACAACCGTTGTTTATGTAGCGACCGATGATGCAGGAAATTCTACGACCTGTTCCTTTGATATAATTGCCGATGACAATAGCAATCCAGTTATTGAAAATTGTCCAACCGATACTATTCTTACAGCAGACGCGAACTTGTGTGCTGCGATATATGAATTCATACCTCCTACTGCAACAGATGATTGTTCAGCGGTGAGTATTACTTGTACTGCAGTTTCAGGAGATACATTTAACATCGGTGTTACCTCTGTCGTTTGTATTGCAATTGATGCGGCAGGAAACGATACCACCTGTACCTTTGATGTAACGGTGATGGATGCAGGTAATCCGATATTTGATTTCTGTCCAGATAATATTTTGGTATTGAGTACCGACATGGGGGAATGTGGTGCAACTGTATTTTGGCCATCACCAACCGCTAGTGATGACTGTGATACCTCCATTTTGTTGACGAGTAACTTTGAATCTGGCGACTTCTTCCCTGTTGGAGATACTACCGTTGTTTACACGGCAACAGATGATAGTGGCAATACGAGTACCTGTGAATTCGTAGTAACGGTTGAAGATAATGAAGTTCCGATAATTGACTGTGGTGGAAACATTGTGGTTGACTTAGCTGGAAACGTTATTGAACCGGGAGGAGGCGTTATTGATCTAATTGCGACAGATGATTGTGATAGTATTAGCATCTTCTTTATGGCTCCTGTAGTCACTGAGAATTGTCCAGGTTTTACTGTAACGCATGATGGCCCGAGTTCAGGAATGGCATTCCCATTAGGAATAACAATACTGACTTATACGGTAACAGATATGAGTGGCAACGCTTCTACCTGTCAGCTTAACGTTGAAGTTTTACCATTACCAGAAATTACAATTGACGCAGTACCTGGAACTGAAGTTTGTGCAGGTACAAACGTACAATTAAACATAGAAAGTACTGCCGCTCAGTACGAATGGTTTGGTCCTGGCGGATGGACTTCACCAGAAGAAGATCCAGTGATACCACAGGTATCTGGAAACTATCTTGTTGTTTGTACCCCTGCAACTGGATGTACAACAACTGGAAATGTTGACATTCTCTACAACCCAAGTCCAATTTTTGAAGCTTGGTCAAACTCTCCGATTTGTAATGAGAACATCGAATTGAATTTAACCATTGACCCTAGTTCGCCTCCAGTTGATAGTTTCTTTTGGGAATTCCCTGATGGAACTATTTCTACAGTAGAAGATCCAATTATTGGAGATCCGGATCAAAGTGATGGCGGTATTTACACGATTACCTTGTATAGCGGTTTGTGTTCAGTATCAGAAGATATCACTGTAGAAGTAATTGGCAATTTTACTACGCCAGAGCTTTTCACTGATTGTGACGGTGCGGTTTGTTTGGGTGAGACTTGTACCATTATAGGTACTAGTTATCCAGAAGGCGTGTTTTATAACTGGACTGCGACTCCTGCAGATTGTTTACCAGCTGTGACTACCGGTAATACCATTGAGGTAACTCCAAATGCGGTTGGAAACTGTGTATTCACTTACTGGGTTGTTCAGGATGGTTGTGTTTCTGACACGGTGAGTATTGCGCTATCGGTTTCTGATGGACCTACTGCTGTTGATGATGTGGTTGATGCTCAAGTGGGTGAAGCACAAACTTTTGACATTCTTGCTAATGATGATTACAATACTGCGCTAGGTGGTAACGTAACGATTATGACGGAGATAGATCCTTTACAGGGTGTGTTGGTTGCGAATGAAGATGGCACTTACACCTTTACTCCTGCTGATGGTTTTGCAGGTACGGTTCAATTTGTTTATCAAATTTGTCACAACTGTGATCAGACGCTTTGTGAGACTGCGATTGTTTCCATTAATGTCATTGACGATAGTTGTACGGTTCCAAATATTATCACACCGAATGGTGACGGTATGAATGAGGAGTTGCGTATCAATTGTTTGAATAGTGGTCTATTCCAAGAATCTACCTTACAGATTTTGAATGAGTGGGGAGATGAAGTCTATTTTGCTAAACCATATAATAATGATTGGCGAGGAACCTGGGAAGGAAAAGATTTACCGGATGGTACTTACTTCTATATTTTCCAATTGGATCCTAACTCAGATATTGACAAAGGTTATATCACTATTTTCCGCTAAGGGATTCCTCAACTTGCAGGCTCGTACAAGATGACAAGCCTTCAAACAGGAACTAGAAATTAAAATTGAAGAAAGGTAATTACTTGTAAAATGACTCAAAAATAATTTAAACTACTTGATTCAGGCTTTTAGCTAAAGCACGCTTCCTTTGGTGGTTTTGCTTTAACTAAAATCCTGAAGTAGTTCATGTTAATTTATGTTGTTGTACCGTAATCTTATAAAATTCTTAAAATTCGGCTAATTATGCTTAAGCTTATATTGAATAAAATAATTCTAACGTTGATAGTTGTAGTGTCAATGTCTGTGTTAGGAACTGCTCAGCAGGAATCGCACTTTACGCAGTTTATGTACAATAAATTGACGTTGAATCCTGCCTATGCAGGTGTGCGAGGAATTCCATCTTTGACTGCGTTGTATAGAAAACAGTGGGTTGGCTTTGATGGAGCTCCAACTTCTAAATTAATAAGTCTTGATGCTCCAATTTTTGGAGATAAGGTTGGATTTGGTTTAACCATTTCTAATCGTAGTATTGGGATTATGAATGACTGGAATGGTAACATGGCTTACTCTTATCATGTAAAAATTTCTGACAAATCATCCTTCCGTGTAGGACTACAAGGAAGTATGCGTTTTCAGGGAATTGACTTTGCTGATCCGGGCGTATTCATTCAAGAGCAGGGTGATCAATCCATTATGGAAGATGAAACTTCGAATGATTACTTCATCAACTTTGGTGCAGGATTGTACTACACGTATGATCAGTTTTATGTTGGTGTATCTGTTCCTAATTTCCTTCCAAGTGAGATTGGGTTTGTTAACCCACAAGCAACAGATATCGCAAAGACTACGCAGCACTACTATTTAATGACTGGTGCGATGATACCAATGAGTGACAAGATTAATTTGAAACCAGCATTGCTTGCAAAGTACGTACAGAATGCACCATTTGATATGGATATAAACTTAAGCTTAGTCTATGACCTGAGAATGACGGTAGGATTGTCTTATCGTTTGGGTGGTACAGGATCGGGTGACTCTGTTGATTTACTGGCGATGTATCAAGCCAATCAAATTGGAATTGGTGTTGCCTATGATTACAGTTTATCAGATATCAATGAACAAACGAATGGTAGTTTTGAAGTACTTGTAAGATATGACTTTGTGAAGGAAAGAGAGGATATGGCAAATCCAAGATTCTTCTATTAAAAGGAATTGATTGAATTCCCTACTTTTAAACGTTATTTATTTAAACCACAAACGAGTAATTCAATATGAAATTATTCCAACGAAAATTCAGCCTCCTATTTATCACAGCTTTGCTAGCAGCAAATGTTTGGGCACAAACCGAAACAGAAGCTGATGAACAAAAAGTTTTTGTAACAAACGAGGCTACCATTAATACTGAAAATCTGGAATACAGTCCAGCTTTTTACGAGGATGGTATTGTGTTTATTTCAAGTAAACATCCTAGCAAAAAATTTAAGATCAAAGACCGCAGGATCAACAAGAACATCATGTCTATTTTCCTTGCGAAAAGAAGTGAAAGCGGCTTACTCGAGGTCCCTACTCCTTTTGCAAAAGAAATTATGACAACCGTTCACGAAGGTCCAGTTACTTTTGACAGAACGGCTGACTTTCTTTTCTTTACCAGAAACAATTACAAAAACGGTAAAAGGAAAAAGGCAAAAGATGGTATTGTTAAACTTCAAATCTTCTCTGCTGAAAAAGTAAGAGATACTTGGAGTAACGTCAAGCAACTTCCATTCAATGACAAAGAAAGTAACGCTTGTCACCCTGCGATTTCAGTAGAAGGTGATATGCTGTATTTTTCTTCTGACCGCCCTGGTGGACACGGAGGAATGGATATTTGGGTATCTCGACGACTTGGAGACGAATGGGGAGAACCAGTCAATCTTGGTCCTGAAGTAAACACTGAAGGGGAAGAAGTTTTTCCTTTTGTACATGCAGATGGAACCTTATACTTCGCCTCTAACAGTCATGTTGGTTTTGGGGGACTTGATATGTTTTCAACGAAGAAAGTAGGTGACAGTTGGGCTAAACCAGAAAACCTTAACCCTCCTTTCAATTCTGAAAATGATGACTTTGGATTTATTATCGATCGTGATAAGAAGAACGGTTATTTTTCTTCTAACAGAAGTGGAGGATTTGGTGAAGATGACATCTTTAGTTTTTATGTAAATGGAAATCTTGACGGTGACAACTCAGCACCACGAACAGAGCATATGTTGTCTCTAGTTATTTCTGATTTCGAATCTGCCGAGATGATTGAAGGAGCTGTAGTTACTCATGCAAGTCTTGACGACTTGAGTATTGCGCAAGCGATTGCTGGCCAATCTGAAGACGGCCTTGCTACCCTATCTGATTCGGATAAAGAATTATTGGTTCGAGTTCCTTTAGAGGAAAACGGAACAGTAGGTACTTCTGACAACTGGGGTAAGTATCCCGTTACTATTTTGAATGGTAAGCACATCTTCATTATTGAAAAAGAAGGTTACGAAAAACGTCAGATTATCTTAGACACGGAAGATGCTGGTGAGGAACTTTTTGTTAGTCTTGAAAAACTAGGCAGCACTACTGGAGGTCCTGCTGTGGCCGTTTCAAGTACAACTACTACAGGTCCTAATGGTGAGACCATCGTAACAACAACAAACTCTGATGGTTCTATCACAACGACTACCACTAAGACCGACGGCGAGGTGGTTACCAATACAACCTTTACTAACGGTGATTTCAGTACAATCACGAACAAACCTGATGGTGTAACCATTATTGCTGTTTCAAATCCTGATGGATCAGTTACGACAACAACTATAGCATTAGACGGTACAGAGACGAGTGAAACTAGCTACCCTACAGTTGTAGACAATGGTAGTGGAGGCAACTTCCCTTCTAAGATTGCAGAAGGAACCGTTTTCCAATTGCCTAATATTTACTACAACTTTAACGATGCGAGTATCCGACCAGATGCGACTTACGATTTGGAAGCATTAGCTTCTTTTCTAAACCAATATCAGGATATCGAAATTGAGTTATCTTCTCACACAGATTCTCGTGGTGGTACTCGATACAACAAACGTCTTTCTCAAAAAAGAGCGGAAAGCGCTGTTAAATATTTAGTGAGTCAAGGCATTAGTTCTAATCGTATGACTGCTGTAGGATATGGTGAATCAGAGTTGAGAAACCGTTGTAGTGATGGTGTAAATTGTAGTGAAGATGAACATCAATTTAATCGTCGTACTCAGGTAAAGATTACTAAGATGACGAATGAGATTAACATTCAATTTATCAACTCAGAAAATTCGTATGCAGAAAGTGGAAGTACTTCTTCTGATTCTGGCGCTAGTCCAAGTACTGGTTCTGTTTCAACGGCTAGTACTTCATATGAAGGTGACTTCCAAGTTGTTGCTGGTGTCTATTCTGTTTATGACAATGCAGAAACCAAAGTTAACCGTTTGTATAAGCTAGGTTATAACGAAGCTCAAATTATAAATATGAATGGTTCTGAGAAGTTTACCATTTTAGTAAAAACGTGCAATAACAAGGCTGAAGCAAAGAAGATTGTAAAAGATTTGAAGCGCAAGAAAATACGCTCTTTTGTAAAAAGCTAAATAGAAGTTGTTTAAAAACTTCATGATTTGTTAGAAAAATTCTGCTTTTAATTAATAAACATAAATACTTACGCCCCGATTCTTTTGTTGAAGAGTCGGGGCGTTTTTTATTACATCTCTTGCAGCAGATAATTTCATCAACTGCTTAACACTGATTTTTTCCTAAGGCTACTTCCGCTTGAAGAATTGCTTTGGTCAGTTCTTCTAGAAACCAATCTATTTCGTTTTCTATCAATTCTAGGTTTTCTGATTTGACGCAGCATTTTTCATATTCTCCTGCCTTGTGAGCGAGCCATAGAAATCCCATCATACGCAAATTGGATCTAATCTTATGAAAGGAAAAACAGAGTGGTTTCCATTCTTGTTCTTCATACCAATATGCAATATCTTCCAATTCTTTTGAGACAACATTTATGAAAATTGAAATTAATTCTAACTTTAGATGTTCTGCTCCATCTACAACTCTATCAAGATAAGACAAATCTAAGATTGTTTCTTTCCTCATAATACTCTCCTTTGCATTCACATCTCTTTGATTAAAGTTGAACGTATATCTAGATTGGTACATCATACTCTTTTATTTGGCTAGTTTTTTAAAATAGAATTCTTCTGAGGTTTATCAAACTTCATAGCAAAAAGGGTGCAAAGAATTAGTGCTAGCGAAGTAAGCTGTCTTTATTTGTGACAACGATTTTCGCTAACATAGAAATTACACTTATACCTTAGTTGACTTTACTCATGGCTTCGAAGGCTTAGCTGATAAGGACTAAAGGGTGAGTTATATTCTAGGAGAGAAAGTAATTACGCTATTAGCTAATCTATTGATTGAGAGGAGATTAAAAGTACTGACCAATACCAAGCACCAAACCACGTCGTTCCAAATCCACGGCATCTATTCCATAATCTACTCGAAAGATCAGGTTATAGGCTTCTTTGTAAATAACACGAAGCCCACCTCCAACAAAAAGCTGTAGACTATCTTCATCTACAAGATCATCTAATTCTCCTCCTGGATCACGCCAAGTGCCTGTGTCGGAGAATACCACTAACTGGCTAGCAAATCGTTTGTTTTCAAAAACAGTGTGACGATACTCTGCATTAAAAACAAGGGCAGCTGTTCCTCGCTCAATTCGGTTTCCAGAACCTCGGATATTGACATAACTGTCTAAAACAAAGGGTGCGAAAGGAGAATTTTTATTTGTGGCAAGACCGATTCTCAAACGTGTTGCGAAGTTTCCTTTTTTGTTAAATCGTTTAAAATAGCGGGAATCGTTGAGTAAAATGTGGAACCAGGATTGATCATAAAAATTGTACACTCCTTGTAAACTAAGATTATTATCGAAGCCATCTAGGAAATAATAATGATATTTGATTTTACTGGTTTGGTAAATAACTTTTGTCAAAAACTTAGGTTGACGAAGTGAATTTGGACCTGAGGTTTGAGTACCTTCGTGGCGTTCGTTTTTGCTATAAGTTTCAATGAAATAGGTGCCACCAAATTCTAGCGCTTTAGTTCGATTTAGTCTGTAAATACTCGTTAGGCCCAGACTTACATTGTCATAATCGTAGAATACCACTTCATCAGAAAAATACAAGGGCTCCACAGAAGCCCATCTAAAAGCACTCACTGAACCGCCCCATCTGCTTCTTTTAAACTGAGGAATTTTATAGTAAATATTGAAGTTGTGTCGCTTGTCATTATTTTGATAAAAGGTAGTAAGCTTTTGTCCTCGCCCTCGCCAGTTGTCATCATTTACGCCAAGTTGAAACCAAAAATTTCCTTTGACACCTCCGAAGTTTATCAAAGGAAACAAAGTCAATCCTTCTTGCAAGTCAAACTTAACATGGACCTGTTGCTGATTAATGGTATCGAGGGTATAAATCCCGTTGACAATCGAATTTAGATTTTTTAATTGTTGTAGATCTTTATCTAGCTTTTCTAAATCAAGTGGCTCCCCTACTTTCGAATCAATAAATCGAAAGAGATAATCTTGCTGCGTTCGTTTTAAAGGATTAATTTCAATATTCGAAATAAGGTGCTGGGCTACTGTCTTCTTTCCAGCTAGTATGGTGAAGATAAAAATGAGTATGAATAAACTGCCTTTCGTTTTACAATGGTTCATGCAATTTTATCACTTATGAATGTAGGTTCTTCTGTCGCGATTTTACTATATAGGTACATAGAACACATAGTTGTTAGAGCAAATTTATCTAAGTCATCTTTGTACCTGTATAATGAAGTTGTTTACAAACTAAAACCCGCTAAACGACTATCTCGAAACCCGTATTCCAATATTAAAGGTAGAAGCTTGTCCATTGTTTTCTGACAAAAATTCATTGGTAAATGCAGAATATAAAGCTTCAATTTCAAAATTTGGGGTCACCTGATATTTAGCACCTAGTCCTGCTTGTGCAAAATAGTCATAATCTTTTTGCCAATATGGTGAATAGCTACCTAATACGTAAAGTGTCGTTTTGGGATTAGGAAAATAGCTAAAAATACTGGTAACTGGCGTTGAAAATCGATTTAAATCTCCTTCTGATTTTTTACCAATATCTTCCAATAAGAAATCAACTTCTGTAAAAATAGAGAAAGAAGATCCTATTGAGAAATCATTAAAAACCTGTGTATTCCAAGCAGCACCATCCCAATCGATGTAAGGTATGGAATCCACTCCTTCTAAGTCATCACCAATTGGAAAGGTAAAGGCACTTTGAATAGAGAAATTTTCTAATTGCTTGAAAGGAGCCCATCGGATTTTAGGCCCAACACTGGTAAATCCTTGTCGACGACTATCTGCTTTATTGGTAAACACATTTAATGGTGAAGTGTCCGAATCTGTATTACTTACTCGACGGTAACGCAAGTCGAATCCTGCATTAAAACGTCCTGTAAAACCATATAAAAAGCTAAGCGATGTGGTTAAAAAATTAGATCGGTCAGAAAAATCTTGGTCAGGTGCAGAACGTGTTTTTTGAGTATATAAATTATTAAAAACCTTTGCTTCAATCCCTCCTTTAGGGATAGCTGCAGAAACAACGTAGCGAGCACTATTGGCTCCACCTCCTTGAGTTGCCGATGAGGTATTTGAATTTTTAATATTATTCAATCCCCAATCGTAATCATAGTAATCGCTTGTAAAATTTGCTGGGATGGCCTCTGTTCTATATTTATTGATGAAGTTTAACACCTCTTTTTTGCTACCACCAAAATCAGATGCGTACCAAGAAAATATTTGTGATAAGCTAGCTCGCTTTGTTGTTTTATTGATGCGAATGAATTGCGGATCATTCATTGCTGTCCTTGTTTGTGCCTCTAATTGCTTTTCTAACATAGCTGGCGTGTAAGCAAAGTTTGTAATCGGAGGACAGTCCAAGGCTCCACAAACCAATACAAAATGAAATCGAGGGTCACCATATTCTTTTAATAACAATTTTTTCTCAATGGTATTTAAACTTACTTTCTTACCGTTTAAAACACTTTTCTTTGTATCAAAAAAACTGCTCTTCTCTTGTACAGATGAACTGATCTTACCTTGCACAACTCCATTGATTACCAATAGGTTATAAGCATTGATTAAATAAGCTTGCTTTGCATTTCTATCTAAGTGATCGTATTTGCTTGTCGCAATGGTATTGATGATCTTTTTGAAATCGGCATCCTTTCCAATCCCATTATAGTCAACTCCTCCATTTTGGACGTATTGCTTTAGGATTTTATCTGCTTTTTGGAAAAAGGAGTTGTCGATCATTTGCCCTTGAGCAAATATATTGACCATGAATATGGCTGCGATGATTAAGATTGATTTTTTCATTTTCATTAGTTGTGCGCGGAATAGTTAATAATATAGTTTGTTATTTAATTCCTTACAAAGAAAGAACTATTCCAAATGGATTGTCTCTCATAAGGATAAACTAATTATCACAGAAGTGTCCAAATTGTCTTGGTGAGAACATTTAAGTCTAAATTGCTTCTAAAATCTCCTTTTCATTAGTCAGGAAAAGGAAGTTGTTTAAAAAATATCTTCAATCTTGCAGTCAACTAATCAGTCTGCTAGGTTACATTTAACGATGCTTTAATCGCAATTCTCCGACTCTACTTGGACTAACAAATAAATATTGTTATCATGAATTAATAATCAAAAAATAACACGATGAAAAAGCTACTATCGCTCTTACTAATTTTCACCTTTTCCTTCCAGTTGAGTTATGCCCAACAAATGGACAATGATCATCTTGAAAAGATTTTTCAGGTATTTAGTGATACTCTTGTTGGTGCAGATGGCAGATGGGAAATGCTTGTTGGAGAGGTGCCTATGTTTTGTTTAACCGATACAGAGCATAATCGCATGCGAATTATTACTCCGATTAAGAAGGTAGAAGATGCAAGTAAGGAGGAGATTTTAAAATGCATGGAGGCTAACTTTCACACAGCATTGGATGTCAAATATTCTATCTCCGATGATGTTATTTGGGTGGCTTTTATTCATCCACTTAAAGAACTAACCATGGAACAGGTCATAGATGCGCTTTCTCAGGTTTGGGCGGGAGCCTTGACTTATGGCACGACCTACACGAGTACTAACCTTACCTTTCCTAACCAAGAAGAAAAGGAGAAAGAGATCAATAAGAAAAAGGATAAGGCTAAGAAAACTTGAGGAATATCAAGCTTAATTATAGGTTCAATCGTAAACTCAAATTCAATGACTCGTTTATCGTGAATAATTATTTGTCGGGTGTTACTCGCTTCCAGATAATCTTGATAAATTTTGAATCGTTGAATCGTTGAATTCTGAATTTTGATTGCTCCTTCGAACGCAAAGCTCCGCGGTATTGTACAAAATCAATATTCAACGATTCTATATTCATTATTCAATATTCACTTAAGACTCACCTTAGCCAGCCAAATTAACTCGCATTTCCACTATAGATTAGCTCATAAAAAAGCGGCTCCCAGACTACGAAGGGAGCCGCTCGATGCGTAAGGTCATTTTTATTTGTCGTGGCTTTTTAAGATATATTAGCAAAAGCGGTCGAGACTTTAGCTTTTCGGAGTTATTCCAATAACCTGTTCGACAAAATAAAAATTTAGAATACAAAAAGTTTCTGCGTGAACTTGTTTGGTGCAAGTATTATGGTGAAAAAATCAAGTCCTCTCAAAATGAATATCTTAATTCTCTCCCCATAAAAGCTATCAGGTTTACAATACAATAATGAGCAAAACTCAGCCCATTTATACTACGATCTCGTTGCAAAAAGCTGTAAAATCATTGATTTTGTTGCATTTTACTATAAATTCTACCTACCTCAATTGCATTAGTTTTTTGATGCTTCTATTTGTTCTTTTTCCATCGCTTCCTTAGGAGTCATACCAAAATGGTCTTTAAAACATTTAAAAAAGTAGTTCGAATTATTAAACCCAACTTGATAGGCAATCTCCGTTGCATTTCCTGCTGAGCTTTGGAGTAATTGGTAAGCACGCTGTAATCGAACGGTTCGCAGAAATACGGTCGGAGATTCGTTGGTCAATCCTTTAAGTTTTCGATACAATTGGGAGCGGCTCATACCTATTTCACGGCTCAACTCATCGACTCCGAAGCTAGACTCTCCCATTCTTATCTCTGTCACTTCTAACAAGCGAGAAAGGAATTTATCATCTACCGATTGAACGGTTACTTCAGAAGGTTGAACGGTTATTTTCTCTGCAAAAAGTAGCCTTAATTTCCTACGTTGCTCTATCAGACTATTGATTTTACTCAAGAGGACGTCCTGATCAAAAGGTTTAGTCATGTAGTCATCAGCTCCTGTTTCTAAACCAGTAATAATCTGATCTCGATCTGCTTTTGCGGTAAGCAAAATGATAGGAATATGGCTAGTCCGTTCGTCTTTTTTTAGTTTTTGACAAAATTCGAAACCATCCATTTTGGGCATCATCACATCACTAAGGATTAGATCAGGAATGTGTTCGAATGCTAGTTCCAAACCTTTTTGTGCTTGGTTTGCAGAAAGTACTTTGTATTTGGTTGCTAACTGTTCGCAAAGATAGTTGAGCAAATCATGGTTATCTTCAACAACTAATAGCAAAGGTAAATCTTCATTATTTTGAGGAGCAGGTTTTATTTTTTGGTTACCCAAAAGTTGAATTTGGCGCGGATTGTATTCCAGTTCCTTATTAATTTGATCACTTGACAAATGCTCTGAACCTAGTGGAAACTTCAAAACAAAACGAGTACCTACACCTGAATTACTATCCACTTCTATTTGTCCTTGATGCAAGTTTGTCATTTCTTTAACGATGGCCAGACCAATTCCCATCCCCTCTTTTTCGCGTACATCTGAATCATCAACTTGATAAAAGCGATCGAAAATATAAGGTAAGCGATCAGGAGTTATTCCGATCCCTGTATCTTGAACTTGAATTTCAGCTTGTCCATTCTTTTTAGTCAACAATACTGAAACGCTCCCATGCTCTTTTGAAAATTTGAGTGCGTTTGAAATTAAATTGATTAGAATGTTTTCCATTTTGGATGCATCAAAAAATAAATTCAATGGTATCTCTGTACTAAAAAATTTGAGTTCAATATTTTGATCATTTGCAACTGGAACAAATGAGTCTACAATCTGACTTATAAAAGTAGCTAGATCCTGCTCTTTAGCTTGTAATTTTAATTGACCTTGGTCAGATTTAGAAAGATCCATAATCTGACGAATTAGTCGATCGAGTCGCTCACCATTACGCACCATTAAATCCAATTGAGGGCTTGGTATCGTGACCATATTTTCCTGATCGATCTTAGATTGTAGATTGCGAAGTGGATTGACTAATAAGGTAAGCGGTGTCAGTAATTCGTGTGAAATATTGGTAAATAAACGATTTTTAGTGTTGCTCAATACCTCTAGTTGTTCGGCTTCACGAGCTTTGTATTTCAGGCGAGTTCTCATCCATAAAAAAGTCAACAAACCTGTAATCAATAAGATGCTAATCAAAAATAGGGACCGACTTTTTTGTTTTGCCAATTCGAGTTCTTGCTTTGCTATTTTCTCTTGAGCAATGGCATTTTCATATTTCTTTTCCATTTCGGCATTAGCCAGTACCTTTTCTTGATTTAGAACGGAGTCTCTTAGTTTAACATTTAAGGTTAAATATTCATACGACTTTTCGAAGTTCTTTATACCAGCATAAGCATCTGCAAGATTTTTATAGTTGTCGTATTTTAAAAAAATATCATCCCTAGATTCGACAATATTGCGCACTTGCTCTGCATAAAAAATACTTTTTTCTAATTGATTTTGGTCTGCATATAAAGTAGCCAATTCATTCAGTGAGTATGACATACTTACGGAATCTTTTCTTTGCCTTTTCAATTCAAGTGACTTTAGCAAAAGCGACTCAGCTTTTTCATATTCTTCTTCAAAAGCATACATTGATCCAAGCGAGGTATATGTAATTCCCTTCCCGTAACCTCCCATGGTTTCAAAATAGGGAGGTTCTAAAAGGGATTCTAGTAAAGGAATTCCTTTGTGATGCATCGTTTCTGCAGGTTTCGCCACCTTGTAAGTAATAGCGAGTGTGTATATTACTTTTCCTTGCTCTTTAATCTTCTCTTCCGCTTTATAAAATTCCAAGGCCTTTTCTAGATATTCAATCGCTTTTCCAGTATCATGTTGCAATCGATAAAAGTCACCTATTTCATAATAGGTCCGTGCTAACATACTTTCATCTTCTGCTCCTTTTGCTAAGCGGAGTGCCTCTAAATACAATTCCAAGGCCTTTTCCATTTCCCCCTTTAGGGTTAGTGTATATCCGATACTGGAGAGAATCTTACTTTCCAATTTTTGATTATTTGCTTGACGAGCTGCTTTTAATCCTTTTTCAAAAGCTGCTGCCGCCTCTTTACTTTTTCGTTCTCGCCCATATCTTCTACCTATAAAAGTCCAACTTTTAGCAACTCCTTCAAAGTCAGCAATCTGCTCTGATTTTTCGATAGCCATCTTAGCGTAGATCCGTGCCGTATCGTTGCTTGATGTATGGGCATAAGCAATTTCTTGAAGCTGCAATGCTTCCTCTTTTCCGCTTAGATTTGGTAGTGTTTGAAGTAGACTATCAATGAGTTGATAATCTTGTGCTTTGATTGGATTGGAATAAATAGCGAGCAGACCTACAAAAATAAGTAGGATCCACTTAGTTGGATTCGTCCCGATGTTCATAATTCATTAAATTTTGCCCCCCTTAAAAAAGTAGTCTTTATTGAATTTATTTTAGAGCATGTTTAAATTTCCATTTAATTGCAAATCAATGTTTTATGAACCTCGCGTCCAATTTTAGAATTCAGTTAGCTCGCTAAACTCATTAAAAAATTGTTAGCGAGAACCATAAACTCTTGATTCTCATAGGAAACT
>CALGLS010000327.1 GCA_937959375.1 uncultured Saprospiraceae bacterium | reverse complement strand
GATACAAAAGGTTTTTCAAATCCGTTGCTCATCAAAACGATAAGCAGATATTCAATTATCTTATTTTAATTTTATTGAACGACTATCTTTCCAAACAAGGCTCTTCCCGTTTCAGTCTTTACGGTAATTCCATAAATTCCTTTCTCACTGATATCAAAAGATAAATTTGTTTCTTTTAGCAAAATGGTTCGAATAACTTTTCCTTGCACATCAATAATTTCCATCTCTGTATTCAATAGTGTTTCGCCCACTTCGACGGAGAATTTTCCAGAAGAAGGGTTAGGAAATATGTTCAACTCCTCTTTTGTTAAGTTTTCAACTGAAGTTAAGTTTACTTCGATCATCGTTGCATCATCACTAACATTTTCGTCATTTGTTTCTGTAACTACCGCAAATACGATATTATCACCTGCACCAAAACCTTGTACCGTAGAGAATGCATGTGTGTAACTTTCACCAGCAGCAATGGACGAACTAAGCGGCTCTTCAAAAACAAAATCACCATCAATATAATAAGAAACTATCGCGTTAGTTACCATTTCTGTTCCGGTGTTCTTAATTAAGAAATCAATATCGGTAAAGTTATTTCCATCATTTGAAACAACAACACTTTCAGCTCTTAGATTATTAAACATCCCATATCGAGTATCGCTTTCTTCAACCAAATAAGAGAAAATACGATAATGCGGTTCGGTATGATCCGTATCATTATAATTCGTGTTTAAAAGATTGGTATAGGCTTGCAGTTCATAATCTATTGCCAGTGGTTGACCTGGTGTCATGTTTCCTGTCAGGTTGTACGAATAAGGTTGTACTTCTTGCCCTGGGCACCAACCAGCACGACTTGGCGTCCAGTTTCCAGCTTGTCCAGAACAATCATTTTGACCACAGTCATCTTTCCACAAATTGTGATTATCTACTACTGCTCCGTTCACAACTAACTGATGTGTTTGATTTGAAAATTCGGCTGCATTATTTGTATTACCTTGACCATGACCAGTGATTGTCATACGCAGGTGACTCGATTGCGTATTGCTACCGATCGTCGTTGATGTTTCAGGAAGGTTATCATCATTTACACTAGGATCGCCATAAACCCAATAGTTCGTTTCCCAAATTGGATTAATCTTAGAATATCTTGGAGTTGCGTTTCCAACAAATTCCATATCACAGTTCAACAACCAACCCGATTGTCCAAAAACTTGAATAAATGATTTAAGTTCAGTTGGTCCAGTTAGAATACTTTTGAAATCGGTTACATCAACCGTCCAAGGTCCGCATTCGATACCATAAGGAGTAATAAAACGAACAATCTCAACATCTCCTGTAGGTGTTACCACTGAAATATTTCCAGTTTGATCCCAAGGGTCACAACCCGTATCTGGACATTCTACATCAAAGTGAATAAGTATTTGATCG
The DNA here is from genome assembly GCA_937959375.1 of uncultured Saprospiraceae bacterium. Taxonomy (GTDB): domain Bacteria; phylum Bacteroidota; class Bacteroidia; order Chitinophagales; family Saprospiraceae; genus CALGLS01. Next base: position 9,635 of record CALGLS010000327.1, on the reverse strand, counting down.
AAGTCTTCCATGTTCATAGGAAGGTTTGCAAGTGTTATTTGTGTTTGACCAGCACTCCCAAAATTGTGTTGCTCTTCATTGATTAGCGTTACAGAATTATCGTTACTCGGTTTTTTGTAACGGTAGAAAATATCATCGTTCAAATCATTGCCATCTCCTGAGTAAACAGTTCTTACGCTAACCAGATTTGTAGTATTTCCTGTCAGGTCAATTGGAGCAGGGAAGGTCAATGTAGTAGATGCTCCTGGAGATAAGTTCGTGTTAAACGTTTCAGTCAAAACTGGCAAACCATTGATTGTCAATTCTACTGGAATACTTGAAACTGCCTGTGTTCCATAATTCTGAACAGTAACCTGAATCTTTGTTGGTCGAGTAAAAATACTCAAGAGGTCAGGGGCTGTGATCGCAGAAACTCCAAGATCAAAATCAGGAATAGAGTAACCATCGGTCCATGTTCCTTGATTTATTGTTCCGTTACAATTATTGTCAACCAGATTTTCAGTGTTGTTTCCTGAACCTTCATTCATTGGTAAGTAAGCCACCAAACCAGTTTCTGATCCGGTAAACTCAGTGGTTTGATTGTCTGCAATTTGTTGAGGAGTTCTTGCGACATTCCAAACACGGACTTCATCAATTATTCCATTAAAAACTCGACCTGGCCATCCCGGAGAATCTCCAATCACCAAATCACTTGTTACGTTTGGTGAGGGCGTACCTGGAATCGGAGCAGAACCAGCTAGCTCTCCATTGATAAAAATACTTGCAGTACCCGAATTGTAAACTCCTGCTACATGATACCATTGGTTGGTATTCATAATGGCATCAGAAGTTAACTCTGGCCATGCATCACCTGTAGCGATTACAAAACTAAGTGTTCCGTTGTCACCAGCTCTCAGTGCATATCCTTCATTGTCTGCAGTTACATGTCTATCTTTATTTACAATTGATCCTTGCCAAGCTTCAGCTTTCCATTCATTGGCAAAAATCCATGCTTCTAGAGTAAAACCATTTCCGATTAGAAAGTTGTCATCATGACAAAGCGAGATACCTCCCGTGTTACCATCTAGTTCTATCCCATTGTTTTGAGCAAAACCAATGTTTGCAAGAGATATGAAAAATAAAAGGCGTAATAATTTGGTCATTGCTAGATTATTTTATTGTTAGTGAATATTTTATTTAAAAAAGTCCGAAGACGGAAGACCGAAGTCGGAAGTTTCCTTTTATCGCGAGCTTTACATATTGTATGTTCTTCCGTCTTCCGTCTTCCGTCTTCCGTCTTCCGTCTTCGGACTTCCAACTTCCATCTTCCGTCTATTTAATTAACATCCCACCACATCCGAGAGATAATTACATCACCATCACTTAGCCGACTTACCGCTTCATCATAATTCGCTGCATTTCTTACTGCTTCTCCTCTGGGGTATCGTAGTCGCCGAGGGATCTCTCCATTGGATTCACCATCGGTAAAACCGGGAGTTAGATTAGGAAATCCTGATCGTCTATAATTCGCGTAAGCTTCAAATCCGTCGAATAAAAGTGCGACCCACTTTTGGGTATTGATTTGTTCTTTGGCGCGTGAAACATCAAATTCGATATCGTTTTCCTCTAGGTAATCTTCTATATCATCTTCATCAATTGGTTCTGCATTAGGATATAAAGATAGTTGCTGACAAGCTGCATAAACGCCACTTTGATAAGCTTCCTCAACATCACCAGATATCCAATCTAGTAGAATGGCCTCGGCTCTCAAGAATTCAACCTCTGCGAAACTAAAGTAAATTGCTGGTGCGTCATAGGTAACCATAACGTCGCGACGAGGTTGAGCAAATACAAAGTCATTGGTTCCTGTGGGAATTCCATTTGGTCTTCCGAGGTGATTACCAGATCCAACTGTGTTGTCAACAGTGCCATCACTATTATAGGTATCCATTAAGTTGTCTTCACGCGGGTCATCGTTATTGATGATAAAGTTAACTAATTCATCGCTATATCGAAAGCGATGTCCAGATACTCCAAAATCTTGGAACACTTCACCTACTCCATTCGCATTGATGCCATCCGTATTAGAGCCTGAGTAGTAAACAAGTGCGATGTCATCGTTGCTAGTCATCACGCCATTTGTTAGAGCAAGTGCTCCAACTTCTTGAGCCAATTCTGGGTTCACGTTTGAGATACGCATCGCGATTCTTAACAAAATTGAATTCCCAAATTTTTTCCATTGTTCAACATCTCCTCCATACAGAATGTCTGCACTTCCAACTTCATCTTTCGATACATCTAAATTACTAATTGCCGTTTTGAGATCATTGATAAATGAGTTGTAAATATCTTCTTGTTTGTCGAATTTTGGTTGTGTAAAAACAGCTCCTTGATTGGCTTCCGAATATGGAATATCACCATACATGTCTGTAAGCTTTTGGAAAAAATAGACTTTAAAAATGATCGCCATACTTTGGATGTTGGAACCTTCTTCTGCTGTTACAATTAAGTCTTCTACATCTTTCCCAACTCTAAGATACGAAGCGTCCCACCAAGCGCTCAGCCAATCTTCATTCGTTGTATTGTAACGATCTGGATCCCAGTCTCCAGAAAGTTGCTGCGCCCATTGCGAGCAATAAATTAGGTTACCGCGCCATTGATCAAAGCGTTCACTCGATGCTCTGTTTAAAACATAGGAGAGTTGTAGTTTGGCGTCAATCTTATCTGGTTCTGTAGCGTTTGGGTTGGTATTGATTTCTCCAAAATCCTTGGTACAGGCGCTGATAATGAACAGGACAGATAAAAAAAGTAGTGATTTATATTTTTTCAAAATAATGAGCATTACACAAATTTTAAAATTTCGCATTTAGGTTAAATCCGTAAGATCGAGTACTCGGTAGTGCCGCATATTCGATTCCTACATCACTGCCTGAAGCAGTATAAATGGATTCTGGATCAAGTCCAATCACATCTAATCCATTGGTAATAAAAAATAAGTTTCTTCCTACCAAAGAGAGCGTAAGTGATTTGATGAATTTAGATTTTTCTAACAATTTTTTATCAAAAGAATAAGACAAGGCTAATTGTCGAAATTTGATGTATGATGCATCGTAAACATTTTCTTCACTGACTATTGATAGGCGTTCATAATAATCGTCAACTCTCGCAGGTGTAATGTTGGGAGAAACTCCGTCAGCTTCTACTCCTGCTCCAATCATCATAAAGTCTTCACTTCCTCTACCTTCTAGACTATTGACATGTTTTCCAAAAAGGTAACCAAAACTACTTGTAGTAGAAAGAATTTCGCCACCTTGTTTCGTATCAATGAGGAAAGAGAGGCCCCAATTTTTATAAGTAAAAGAGGAAGATAGTCCACCGTACCAATCGGGATTGAAGTTTCCTAGTACTTCTTTTTCATCTGCAATCTTTGGCAAACCATCTACGTGAATGATTTCGCCTGCCGGGTTTCTGTCGTAAACATTTCCTAAAATGTCCCCAACTCTCCCATCTAGTTGTGCTACAATTTCTGTAGAAAAGGTTCTGTCTATTCCTTGATTTAATTGATCAACACCTTCACTTAGACTAAGTATTCTATTCTCGTTTTTTGAAAAGTTAAGCGTCAGATTCCATTCAAAGTTTCTTTTGCGAATTACTGCTGCTTGGAGTAGCAATTCCACTCCTTTGTTTTCAATTTCACCGGCATTAAGGATGTAAGAATTATAACCCGTAGAACTCGCCAGTGGGCTATTAAAAATATGGTTATCGGTACGTTGGCGATACACCGTAAATTCAATCCCATATCGACTATCAACAAATTTCAAATCTGCTCCAAATTCAATCCCTGTGGTTAATGCAGGCTTTAGCAATGGATTCGCGTAAGTATCACCCGCAATATTTCCAAATGTCAGTGCTGTTCCATCTTGTAATTCTTTGAGCTCATCGACACTAACCAGATAATTCGGTAGCAGTTGATATGGGCCAATTGTACCAATAGAACCAGAGGTACCATAACCAGCTCTTAGTTTAGCAAAACTTAACCAAGAAGGCACTTTGATCGCATCAGAAAGTACAAAACTTAATGAACCGGAACCATACAGGATGGCGTTTTCAGAACCCGATACATCACGAGGGTTTGTCAATACGGAGAAAAAATCTTTTCGCACAGAAGCATCTAGATAAAGGTAATTATTAAACGAAAAAGTGGCAGTTGTAAAAAGCGCATTGATTCGAGACGCTCTTGTTAAGGGAGCTTTTAAGAATACGTTTGTCATGTTGCTAATCTCACTCAATTGAGAAACAATGTATCCACTTCCAAAAACGCCTTTTGATGAATTAGAGAAATTCGTTTGCGTTGTTCCTGCATTAACATCAATCCCAAATTTAGGGCTAAAATCTTTTTTGTAATTAACAATTACATCATAATTACGCTCTTGCGATTCAATGGTATCGAGATACATAATTCCCTCGGGTCGGAATTGGGTTCCGTCAATTTCTGCGCTAAAAAATTGTTGTTCACTTTGGTCAGTAGCTACTCGCCCTTGAATGGAAAGTCCATTAATTATTTCCCACTTTGCGCTCAAGTAAGCAATCATTCTGTTTTTCTTATCATTATTGGTCGCCTCCTTAGGTCCCCAATAGGGACTTAATGTAAACGGGTTTTCGGACCAGTAAATAGGCGCTCCATCTTCATCTCTTGTTTGTTCAAAAACAGCATGAGGCAAATTATTTGGTCCAACAATAAAGTACTTAGCGGGATTACTTGGATTATCGGTCAGGTTTGTTCTATTATCTGCTTTTTCATGCGCATAATTGATTTTTCCATCCAAACTAATTTTCTTCGTTACATTAACTTTTAAGTTTAGATTAGCGGTATAACGATCATACGAAGTTTCTGGAACAATGCTATTATTAGACAGTTGAGAAAGTGAAACTCTGGTACTAAAAATTTTATTCCCACCATTAAAAGACAGGTTATTGGTCCAAGTATTACCGCGCTTATAATAAGATCGAATATCATCTTCCCCTGGAGAAGAATATGGAATTGAATCTCCGTTAAAAATAGTGATTGGACTTCCATCTAGTGGCCCTCCCCATGATTCCCAGTTTTCGAATGACTCCAGTTGATTCTCTGGTTTTTTACCATTTGCACCTTGTCCGTACTCTTGTTGAAACTTAGGTAAAATAGTAACATCCTCAACCGTGTAATTGGTAGAATATTCTACACCGATTCTTTTTTGCGATTTTCCTTTTTTGGTCGTAACAATCAACACCCCACTTCCTCCTCTAGAGCCATACAAAGCAGATGCCGCAGGCCCTTTTAATACCGTAATGGATTCAATATCATCTGGATTGAGTGAGTTAAAACCATCACCTGAATCTCTTCCTCCATAAAGTCCGGCTGTTGTTTGATTGGTATTGTTAATCGGAATACCATCAACGACAATCAGCGGTGAATCTCCACCACCAAATCCAGATAAGCCACGTAGTACAATACGAGTTGCGCTAGTTGGGCCATTTGAAGGTTTAGTAATATCCAAACCCGCCACTTTGCCTACCAACTGTGAAGCTACTGAAACATCTTTTGCGGTATTCAGTTCGCCACCATCAATTTCGGAGAAGGAAAAACCAGTTGCTTTTTTGTCTTTTTCAATTCCGTAAGCGGTGACCACTACTCCTTCTAGCTCGTAGGCATTGTCACTTAGTACTACATCTATTTTAGCTCTTCCTTCTACCTTTATATCTTGAGTTATGTATCCAAGGTAGCTAAATCTCAGTATTGCATTTTCAGAAACGGTAATGCTGTATTTTCCGTCAGCATCAGTAATGGTACCGTTTTCGGTATCCGCCTCAAACACACTTGCTCCAATTACAGGAAATTGATCTTCCGCGCTGGTGAGTTGCCCTGTCACTACAATTTGGCTTTTCACCTGAAGGAAATGAAGCAATAGAAAAATAAAAACTAATGTAGTTCTCATTAATTTTGAATTTGAAAATTATAAAATAAAAGTAGTAGCTATGTTTAGTTAATTAGAGCCTAATAATTAAAACGGTACAGCTTTCCAAATGTACAAAATCTTATATCTCCTTAGTTAACTAAACGGACTTAATTGTCGTTTTATAGCGAAACGGCAAAAAGGATTTTTTCTATGAAATTATTTGATTCTTCAGAGAAAAAAACTGAATAACAAAAAAATACATTATTGAGAATATGAATAAGGTAGGTGATTTAACGACTATTATATATGCTTTATTCATAAAGCTTTAAAAGCATTTATTCTTTGTTGCTAGTCATTTTATTTTTAACCAACAGTGTTCCGATATCCTGATACACTTTAATTACTTCGTATTTGGACATGTCCATTTTTTTGAATTCTTTTTCAAAAATATAAAGGTATTGATTCGCTTCACTAATTCCTTTGCGGTCAACAGGTGACAACCAATCCAACTGCTGCGTTTCTCTGTAGAAGTTTATGGTAGGTTCAAAAAGCCAGTTAACCCCTAAGTTTATTTTTGTAAATTGGTCAGGATTCGTTGCTCGATAGTCCGCTAAGGTTTGAATCATATTTTTAGTTTCTGAATCATAAGCCCATTCTGCGGATGATGATAAGTTCGTGTTGTTCCAAAAACTAATTGCAGAGGCTAGAGCAATACAAGTGAGGATCATTAAGCTTATCTTTTTGAAACCTGATCCAATTAGGTAATCAAAAAAGAAACCTACATGAACGATAAAAAGTGGGAACAAGAATACTGCGAATCGACTAATGGGATAATCTGATTTAAGTAGCAAATGCTGAAGGACTATTATGATTGAAATAGATATCAATAAAAAAGTTGAAATAACTAAGTCTAGCTGTTTAGTAAAAAAATCATTTCTCTTTTCCCGCAGATCTTTCAACATTAAGCATAAGGGCGTCAGCACAATTATGGTAACCAACAGTTGGGCAATCAACAAAACAGAGGAAGGAATAGCAGCATTATGAAATGTAGTCGAAACGAGGTGAGCTATCGTATCTGCATAAAATCCTTTTTTACCACCGAAGTTTAAGGTATCCTGCATAAGCACTCTTCTAATGGGTTCGTAAAGAACGATCCCTACTAACAGCAGAGGAATGATATGTACTTTATGCTTTTGTACAAACCGAAATCTTTCACCCAATACAAATCGCGTATTTATAAAAGTATGAATACTGTACACCATCAACAATGCCGCATAAAAGGTCACCAAGGTAAAGTTACTCAATGACGCCAACAGGGCCGCGAAATGAAAAAGAGTCAAATCTTTTTTTCTAGACTTTTTAATATACGCAATGAAATGATACAAACTCATTAGCATAAAACCAAAAGACATTCCATATCCACGGGCCAAACCAAACAAGTCCATCAATAACACATTTGTGCAAAGCAATAAAAATACTTCAATCCTTAAAAGTGCATTTTTTGTTCGGAACAAAAGAAAAGCATAACACATGTAGACCAATAGCAAGATCAGATTGGGCAACCTGAGCGCCAACTCTGAGTTTCCGAATAGTTGCTCCGAGTATTTCATAAAGAGGCTATTCAGGATATGGTTGTTCGTGTAAAACTTGCTGAATGAAATGATATCCATGAAACTATCATGGGGATAATTAAGGTAAGTAAAACTTTCGTCGTGTGTGAATGATGAAACGTTTGCCTTCGTGAAGCAATAAGAAAACAATACTGTCCCAATAAGGATTACGATAAGCGTTATTTGAGACTTGGCAATTTTCATGTATTGGTTTGATCAATCTTCTTTTTAGAGATTCATTACAATTCCCAATGTATTGCTTTTCGTTTGTTTTTTCTTCATTTTGAGAATGAAGTTGTTTAAGTAAATTCAGATTCCTAAATCTACAAACCGAAGTGTTAGGCATCATCCCATCTCGCAATCAAGTTCCAAACCTCCCGATAAATACTGGACTTTGGTGCTCGCTGCCTTTTTTCTTCTGCTACCAAATGAATCTCGAAACCACATTCATTAAATAGCTCTTCCGGCATCACATAAAAAACATTTAGTTCTTCAACAATAAGGTGACCTAACTTTTGGAAGTTGTAAAAAAATAAACCATAAAAATTAAGTACATAGACTATGTCTAATCGCTTTTAATTCATTTACTTTGAAGCAAAATAAAAACAACCTCATGCGTCTAATAACTTTCATTGCATCCACTACGCTTCTTCTATTTATTATTTCATGCACCCAAACACCACCTACTAACACCACCAAAAACGGCATGTCTCTAATCCCTGCCGGTCAACTAAATATGGGAGGCGACAACGATCAAGCCGACCCCAATGAATTTCCAAAACACAAAGTCCAAGTCAATACTTTTTGGATGGACATCACCGAAGTCACCAACGCACAATTCGCTGAGTTTGTAAAAGCTACTAATTACATAACCGTCGCTGAGCGCACCATCGATTGGGAACAAATAAAAAAAGAACTTCCAGCTAACACCCTCAAACCACCTGACAGTTTACTCATGCCCGGTGCACTCGTCTTCCACCCGACTTCCCAACCCGTGCCACTTGACAATCCTAGCCGCTGGTGGAAATGGACATTAGGTGCCAACTGGCAACACCCGGAAGGGCCACAAAGTAATATCAAAAACAAGATGAATCATCCCGTCGTACAAATCGCATGGGAAGACGCAAATGCCTATGCTAAATGGGCGGGCAAACGACTCCCCACAGAAGCAGAATGGGAATGGGCTGCCCGAGGTGGACAATCTAACACGATATACCCATGGGGCAACGAAAACATAAATGAAGGTAAAGCAAAAGCAAATTTCTGGCAAGGCCTATTTCCTTATCAAAATTCTGAAGACGATGGTTTCTTCACCACCGCTCCTGTCCAATCATTCCCTCCAAATGGTTATGGTCTCTACGATATGCCCGGCAATGTATGGGAATGGTGTAGTGATTGGCTTGACGTAGAATTTTACAATAAAAAGGAAGCCACATCATCCAATACTTCCGGCCCTACTCAAGCCTATAATCCCATGATGCCCTTCCAACAAGAAAAAGTAATTAGAGGGGGTTCCTTTCTTTGTAATGATGGCTACTGTTCTGGTTATCGTAACTCACGTAGAATGGGAAGTAGTACCGATACAGGACTGAATCATACTGGATTTCGCTGTGTAAAAACAGCTAAGTAATTTGATTTTGCTTTGAGCAATACATTTTGATGAGCTATTTTGAGGTTTCAGTGAAGTAATACTTTTAAGTTATGCTAACCGCTCCCTTGTAAGTGAACGATAATACAGCTAGCAGATTTCCTGACTAAAAATTGACTCAAAGTAAGCAAATCAGGTTTGTTGATACCAAAAGTTGATTAAACGAGACCCTCAATAAGATACTGCATCTTTTCCTATCCTGTTTTCCTCTATATTTAAGGGAAAAATCAAAGTAAATCAATAAATCGACAACTTTACCCCTAAATAGAACAGAATCAAACCGATACAGACAATTTGTGTACCTCCTCAAGGTTCTTTCAGGCATATATTTGTAATGAAACGATGAAATTCGTATTTTAGGAAACCTTACAATTGACCAACAATGCCACAACTAAGCAAATCTTTCTTCTTCTCGGTTTTCTTCCTTCCTTTTTTGCTTATGCTAAATCAGCAACTGAGCAA
>CALGLS010000326.1 GCA_937959375.1 uncultured Saprospiraceae bacterium | reverse complement strand
GTGGTGGTTTGACAGGTGACGCTGATATTCTCCCTGTCGAAAGGCCGTCTCGAAAAAAAAATCCGAGATTCTTTCATCTCGATTACAGCATTGTCTATCTTTAAAAAGAAATTGTACCTTGGATAGACATTCAGGGCACACGGACGAGGGTATAACAATATGTACATGCCTATGGTAGCTAAAGCGTATTATTCTATTCAGCATTCAGGTTAGGATTCAATTTTTCGTTACTATTGAATTGTATTTTGCTGCCACTGCATGCACATGCATCTTCACCTGCAATCAAAAAAAAATGAAAATTAAAACAACACTAATCCTATATATTTTAATCCTAACACAAGGATTCTGTAGTGCTCAATCAACGATAACTTTCGAGTTAAATGAGGTGCCACAAATAGATAATCAAAAAGTTGGAATAAGAGGTAATCTACCTCCACTTGATTGGTCTAAATCCATCAGGTTAAAAAAAATTGACGGAAAATATTTTGTTGATATAGAATTTGATGAATCGGAAAAAAATCTGGAATTTAAATTCGTGTCATTTGTAAATGATAACAACCCTCTTTGGGAAGATATTCCAAACAGAACGATCACTTTGCCGAGCGAAGGGCAAAAAGTAATCTCAACTAACTTTTGGAATAGAGAGCAAATTGTTGATATAAATTCTTTGGAAAAAATAGAGCGTGAAGAGCTGTTAAAAGATTTTGAATTAATCGAATCAATAGTTCTGAAAGTTCATCCCGGAACTTACCGTTATAATACCGAAAAGGAAATACAAGATGCGCTTCAAGAATTGAAAAATAAATTTAGCCATCCATCAACATACTCAGAGGCATATTTAGCGATATCAAAACTAATGGCTCAACTAAAATGTGATCATACCAAACCTGGTTTTAATAATCAGAATAAATTGATAAACTCAATTATTCACTATCAAAAGGATAAAGTTCCCTTTACTTTTAAATGGGTAGCCAACGAAATGGTGGTGATTCACAATGCTTCTGAAATTAACGCATTAGAAAAAGGGACAAGGGTTCATTCTATTAACCGAGTACCTGTTATTAATATCCGAAATCAGATGATTAATTATATTAGTGCAGATGGAGCAACAGATAAAAATCGAATTTACAAGACACAAGTCAATGGGTACGATTTCAGATACAATGCATTTGACGTATTCTATCCTTTGATCTATCCGATTAAAAATGAAACCATAGAATTGATCGTTCAATACCCCAATAAGGATATTAATGATACGATCCAAATGTCCACCATAACTAGAGAGCAAAGGTTCAAAAAGCTAACTGATCGTTATGAGGAATTTCCGAAGTTAAAGGATGACATGTGGAGCTTTGATCTACATTCAGATAGTGTTGCCATACTTAAGTTAAATTCTTTTGGAATAAATGGATGGAAACCTATGACTATTGATTACAAAGCTTTTTTAGCTGATGCATTTAAACAAATAAAAAAATTAGGAATCGTTCATTTGATTATTGACATCAGAGAAAACACAGGAGGTAATGATGAGATGGCAAATGAATTATTTAGTTATTTAGCTAAAAACAATTACAATTTTGACAGGGAAGGAAGAACGCGTTATTTAAACTTTCCAGAAAATTTAAAACCTTACATTCAAACTTGGGGAGATCAACCTTGGTACTATAATTTAAAACCAAAAACTAAAACACCAGAAAACGGGTATTACATATTTGAGGACAACTTTACTCAGAAGACGAAACGAAGTCGTAAAAAAATATATAACGGTCAATCATATTTATTAACAAGCTCGGCAAATACCTCTTTAGCATTTTACACTGCTTATCGATTCAAGTTACAAGAAATTGGGCTACTAATTGGTCAAGAAACAGGAGGCAATCTTAATGACATTAATGGAGGACAAATTCTTTTCTTAAGACTTCCATACTCTAAAATAGAAATAGACTTCCCAGTAATGGGTGGATTTAGTAGCAAAGTCCAACCAGATCGAGGAGTTATCCCTGACATAGAAGTAGAATATAATATTTCAGACATTATTGAAAATCGAGATTTGGAACTTGAAAAAGTTTTAAAATTAATAGCTAATTAAATAGCTATCAATCTTCCAGAAAAAAAGGAAATATTTACAAATACTTTAAACATGGTTTTACAAATGCAATCATAATTCCTGATTGATTTTAAAGCAATTCCATTAGCATTTATTGAAGTTGTTTAATGTTTTTGTTTAGAGGCGAGAAATGCTCTGCATTCACAAAGTAAATAGAGTTTTTTAACCAAATTGAGGCTCTTTTTCTCACGCATAGCAGCGCTATGGGTGAGAAAACAGCCGAAAAGTTGGTAGAAAAGATCATTTCGTAGACATAAAGAGAAACTTTAAACAACTTCTTTATTAAAACAACTACACAAAAAAAATCATGGTATATTTAAAGGATGTATTTAGAACAGTAAAAAAAGAAAGTCCAATATTGTATTGGATTGTAATAGCCCTTTTTGTCTTTGCTATTGGAACTACATTAGGTAGCTTGGTTGATGACAGAACTCTTATGGGAGTAAACGTTTGGATAAAACCAATAAAATTTTCGATTTCTACAGCTATTTATATTTTAACGGTAGGATTTCTTATTACCTTATATCCTTTCTCTAAAAGAAAGAAAAATATTATTAACAATATAGTTTCTTGGACATTGTTTATAGAAATAGTGCTTATCATTTTTCAAGCATCACGTGGTGTACAATCCCATTATAATATATCGAATCCGTTTGATGGTTTAATCTTCGCAGCAATGGGAATATTAATAGCAATTAATGTTTTAATTATGGTATTATTTATAATTGAAACTATACGATTGAAATTAAAAACATCCAAATTACTTCAATGGGCTATATTCCTAGGTTGGGTAATAGTGTTTTTTGGTAGTTGGGTTGGCGGTCAAATGATAAGTGAAATGTCTCATAATATCGGTGTTAAAGATGGAGGCCCTGGACTTCCATTAGTTAATTGGAGTACAATTGCTGGTGATTTGAGGGTAGCCCATTTTTTTGGTTTACATGGCCTACAAATAATTCCAATTTTCGCTTTATTAATTTCAAATAAATGGAAGACTACTCCAAGGAATCAAATCATAATCGTAACTATTTTTGGCTTAGCATATGCATTGTCGATTGGATATACATTTTATCAAGCTAAGCAAGGTATACCATTTATAGGATAGTTAGAAAACATGAAAACTATTGCTAACCTGCCAATACAGCCAAGAGATCATAATTCAATTCAAGATTTTGATCAAACAGAAAATTTAATGTTATATTTATTTTCAATTTAGGCTGTGTTGTTGGTACTTCCTCCTTAGCTTCAATAAAAAAACTACAGAATTAACATTGAAATTTCAAAAAAAAGATAAAATTAAAGAGTATGATCGTGAAGTTAAAATTTCAAGAAGCTAGTATTTTATGCGCAATATCTTTAAGCACATTTTTATTTAGTTGTAAGCAGGAAAAAAAGCAAAGTTATTTGAATGAAAAAACTGAAACTTCAGTAAATAATAATTCTTCAAAGATCAAAACTGTTTGTGAGCAAATAAATATTAAACATGAGGAAAAAAATCATACTGAGTTTAGTGTGTTTAAATTATTTGGTGAAGGTTTAATTTTTGAAATGATTTTAATAGACGCACAAGAAAAAGCATTATTAAAAATTAATGACAATTTTTATTTAACACATTTCAATTTCACCTATGAAACAGATAAAAGCACTTCAATTTCAGATATAAAAGCTTTTAATTGTGGCAATAATATTCAAACTTTATTATTACCTCTTTCTACTGAAGAGTTATTAACTTATCAAGTAATAGAAATAAAGAATAATACAATACATAAAAATCTAGGAATGCTTTCTTATGAAACTGCAAATTTAGATGAGTTATTTAATAGTAATGTGTCAAATGAATTAGAGCAAACTAAAGAAGGGTATTTGTTTAAAATAATAAATAACGATACTAATAAACAACTCGTTATTTATGATAAGTTAAGTCCACTTGATAATTTTAAAAATGTCAATCAAGTATCCCCAAAAGTAGAAACCTATCTTAATATTAGGTCTGCACCAAATATTGAAAATTCTAAAATCATCGGAAAAGCTTATCCAAATGATAAATTGTTCGTACTAGGTGAAATAGATGAAAAATGGGCTTTAATTTATTTTAACCGTAACTTTGGTTATGTTGATAGAGGTTTTATCGAAAACAAATGATTGTAAAAAACGGCTTAGACCACGAGATATACACTAATGGTGGCAATATAGTATTTAGCGGCACACCAGCCTTACAGCCAATCAAAAAAATAGATCACTCAAAGTTTGTCATAATAACAAGACATATTCTAACACTTTAAAATCACTTTAACTTAATTCTTCTCTTTTTCAATAAACAGTTATCACTTTCTTTTAAGATCAAAAGTTATTTTCTTAAGCCCTTCCTATTTAACAATATAAAAATAAATCCCCCGATGAGAAAAGAATCTACAAAATAGGCATGGCTGATATGGAAATATTCTAAGTACGTTAACAAGGTAATCACAGAACTTACAAGCCAGCTAATCAGGCCATTCCTCCCCCATTCTGGGATTTCATCCAAATCATATTTTTGACGCCTAAGCCAAAAGAAATCTAACAAGTAAATTGCTGAAACAGAAGGCATAAACACACCCAAGATATTCAAGAAGGCAAATAAATGTTCGGAGAACCCGAAGAGTGACAAAACAGTTCCTGCAACACTTGTGACAAGACATATTTGCTTAAAACTAAAAGAAGAACTAATCGTTGAGAAAGTGAGTGTCGTGGAATATAGGTTAGTAGCATTGGTAACCCAAGTCGAAACAAATAACAAAATAAATGCAGGAAGAACTAAATCAACCGATTTCATAATCTGAATGATATCGATTTCGCCAGTATTGAGAGATGCAATCCCACTAATAATCAAAACCAGCGGAAAGCCAATGGTCACCCCTAGCACTGCTATTAAACTTTGTTTGTCATTATAAATAAACCTTGAAAGATCAGCCATCAAAACAGGAACTAAGATCGAGGAGCCAATAAGTATTGACGTTGCATCAAACAAAGTCATATCTTTTTGCGAAGGAACATACTCCCAGATGGAACTAATAACAGCAACAGATGGAGCATAAGATTTGTAAACGACATACAGCAAAAATAGTAACAAAATCGGCACAGCAATATTTGCTAATTTTTCAATACTTCGGATTCCGTAAATGGTCGTTATAGTAATAAATGCGCTTGTAATAATTATGATAAGCCAAAGAGGAATGCTAAGTCCTATCGTTTCCATTGTAGTGTCCTGAACGGCCTGCGCTAACAATTCTAAAGCAACGGAAAACCAACCCAACAAACAAACCCCAATAATACCATTGATGATTTTTGCTCCTTTCTCTCCAAAGGAAAAATGCAAAACCATATAAGTAGATAATCGACTTCGATTGCCTATCAAAGTTGTCGCAATGCACAAGACGGTTAAAACTAAAGTCGAAAGGCCAAAAGCCCATAATGCCTGTTGGAAACCAATTGCCAAAGAAATTTCAGCACCCAAATATAAAATAGGTAAGCTCACTCCTGTCCCCGCAATAATAAATGCGATCCCCCATCCAGAAGTAAAATCTTCGGCTTGTACTTTTGTCCTAGTGTATTGATTGTTTTCTGCCATTTTTGTTTTGTGCTACTTTTCCGAAGTGCTCTGCACGTAGAATGAGTTTTACCATATAAGCACATAGAACACATAGAAAATTCAAACGATCAAACTATGTGTTCTTTGTGCCTATATGATTTATTTTAAACCTTTGGTAAGGTCCTAAGTTTGAACTTATAAATCAAAAAAAATCACAACACTACAATTGTTTTTTAAGTAGCTCATTCCCAATCAATTATTGCGACTTAGAATATGACAAATATTTATTTACGTAAATTCTAGCCTAAAAACCCGCACGGAGTATTGTACTACACATACTGCCCCAGAATTTCATCCGCCAATTTTTTCAAATCTGGATGACAAACATTTCCATCATCTACAATTTGTACCTCATCCAAATAAATAGAAGTTTTGGCCACTACCCCATCAAAATGCGATTTGGCCACTTGTCCATGTGGAGGCATGTCAATAGGACTTGTATGTCCAAACCCAAAATCAACTCCTCCCCATATTCTTTCATCCTCTACTATTTCGCCACTTAATTTTCGAATACCTGGGTTTAAACCAAACATGTTGTGAGAAATCTTGTACATGTTTGGATCGTCAAACGAGGCTAAATAATCCTTAAACTTTTCTGCTTCTTTATTCCCCAGTACTTCATGAATTTCGCCATCCTTCATTACAAATTCCACGTGATTATCATTGTTGAGAACATCGACGTTCATCAATACATCGAAAACAATCCTACCATTCATACTCCCTAGTTTTGGCACAACATTTACGTATCCTGGAGCTGTTCCAAAAATGGGTTGAGAATAGTCGCCATCATCAATGTCAAAAGCAAAATTTAAATCTATATCGTAAGAAACATCAGTACCATTCGGACTTGTTATTCTAATGGTATTAGCTTTCTTAGTCATCTCCAAAATTTGCGAAAGAAGCTTGCCCAAGACTTTAATGTCAAATCCTGTAAAAACACGCTTCATGGATTCGACGCTACTTCCACCAATAACTAAGTAACGTAATTTTTTATTTTTATTCATTGCCGTTTCCCAAATTTCTGAATAAAGCATGACAGTGGTCGTCAGTTCTATCCAAACATCTACCTCACACAGGGCAGCTGTTAGGGATCTAGCTGGCCAGTCCTGTACGCCGATTTGACCATCGCCTCTACCTTTAGGAATCCATAATATCAATGGAAAACCTCCAAGCTCAGTAGCAGCGTTTGCTAATGCTTCAACTGTCTTTCGGTCAGAGTCAGCATCCGCAGTAATGGCTACCGTTTCGCCTTTTTGCACTTTAAACATTTCTGCGATGATAACCTTTGACAACATCAATCTATCTAAATCCTTTGTTGATTCCATTCCGATATTTTATTTTCAAACAAGCCTGTCACGTTTTTAGCGTCAGGCTTGTTTAAGTACTTTTATAAATTTAAAAATCAAGACCAACTGTCGCTCCAAAGGTTGCAGGACGACCAATCCAGCCGAAACCAAACGTATCCAATTCTAGATAGTATTTTTGATTGGTAATATTTTTACCCCAAAGGGTTATACTAACTTTTTTTATGTTCAATGTAGCTCTCGCATCTAACAGTTGGTATCCATCAGAAAGACTTCCTTCCTCATTGAAATCAGACCAATAAATTTCGCCTGTACCATTCAAGCTGACATTGAGGTCTAGAGAGGCTTTATCAGAAAGATCAAAACTTGAAGCTAATCCAATGTTAAAATTACTTCGTGGTACAAATGAAGTAGTATTTCCATTGAATTCATTTAGATCACTTGCACGCCCATCTTCACCACCTGTAAATCCACCTTTATCAATTTTGGAATCTACAAAACCATAACTAAGCAAGATGTCCAAATATTTAGATACACGCGTCTTGGAATCTATTTCAAATCCTACAATGGTACTCTTTTCATAATTGAAATTACCCGGAATAAAAAAATCAGGTTCAATAGCAAACTGCTGACGATCTGTAAAGTTGGAATAAAAGATAGAACCATTAAGAAGGAATCTGTTGCCCCATAATGATGTCTTTATTCCTAATTCATAATTATCTGACAATTCTTTTTCATAATCAAGATTGTAAAGATCAGTCACTTGAGGATTAAAACCACCAGCTCTGTATCCTCTTCCATAATTAGCATAAGCCAACACTTGCTCAGATGCTTGATAACTCAAAGACAATTTCGGCTGTAGTACATTGTCTGCTCGTTCGTTGACAATAGCTTCAGGTTCACCAAAAAGTAGAGGTATTCTATCTTCTTGTTCAAAATTATCAATATCATATCTCAATCCCAGCGAAGCCGTCAATTTGTCGGTCAACTTGTAATCTAAAAACCCAAAGAAAGCAATGGTGTTAAAAGAGACAGTATAATCAGTGACCGCCCAATCTGTACTCAAGGTCAAATCTGATTGGAAAAAATCTCTTTCTACATTTTGATAAAATCCGCCAAGACTCCAATTCAGTTTTGAATTCTTATTGGTATTAGTCAGTCTGAATTCTTGATTAAATGAACTGGTATTATTAAATTCTCCTTGATCTAAACCGAAAAAATCTACAAATGGATTTTCAATATCAAAAGGCTCTTCGGTAAAGTCGAGATCACCTGTGGTATTTCGATCTACCTTGTTGTAAGAAGTAATACTTTGCAGTTTTGCTTTCCCTAAATTAAATTGGAGATTTAAACTACCAAATAAGTTATCCATTTCAGAATCGCCAATCTGATCTTGATGAATGGTACTATTATCATCATTGGGATTTGGATCAATAGGATCTAAGAGGCCACCCGTTCCAATACTAGTCGGACTGATGGAGTAATAAGTGGCACCAGCCTGCGTGTTTATATATTGTAGGGTTGCCGTAGCTTTCACCCTATTTGATGGCGTGAGTATGACCTGTCCTCTCAAGTTTAGATCGTTACTATAATCCACTTTTTCATCTAGGAATTCATTGGTCAATAATCCATTAAAATTTTGATACTTGGCAGAAGCTCTAAAGTAGGCTTTGTCCTTTTTAATTGCACCAGAAGAAACCAATTGACCAGAATAGTATCCACCATTACCAGCCCCCAATTGTAAGTTAGTTTTAAAATCGTTAGTTGGTTCTTTAGAATAAATATTGATGGCACCACCTATTGCATTCTTACCATATAAAGCACCCTGCGGCCCCTTCACCGCCTCAATAAGAGCAAGGTCAAAGAGTTCTTGATTGAGCAAAGCAGGATCCGGAATGGTTACTCCATCTATTACAAAAGCTACAGGAGCATCAGCATTTCTGATCTGTGGAATACCTCTGACTACCAGAAAGTTTACCCCTACTGCCTGTGATTCACTTAGCTTCATGTTAGGTACTAATTCTGCAAAGTCTGCAATATTATTTATACCTGATTTTTCTATACCTTCACTATTGAGGGCGGTCACCGATTCTGGTATTTTCTGAATGGATTCTGTTCTTTTTCGCGCCCGTCCTACGACTCCAGTAAATCCAGTTACAATAACTTCATCTAATTCTGCGCTAGCTTGATTCAAGCTAATGTCTAGCCTTTGTTGGCCATCCAAGACCACTTCAAGATCGGTATAACCTGTGTAACTGACCAATAAAGTTGCATTTGCTGAAGCTACTATGAGCTCATAATTTCCATTATAATCGGAAACAGTCCCATTTGAAGTTCCTTTTTCAATCACAGTTGCTCCAATCAGCGCTTCGCCTGTTGCATCTGTAATTGTACCCGAAATGATGGCTTGTTGTGCAAAGGAGTAGGTCGAAATCAGAATAAATAAGAGGTAAAGATGGTTTTTCATGTTTTTTAATTTTAGAAAAAATAAAGGTGAATCAAAAAATGTGAACCGAATCTAGAGATGTTTCTTTTCTATTCGTTTATTTATGATTATTTTTAATTTATTTTGTAATTCATATTAGCAAACCGGAACAGAATGGAAAACTCTGAATTCAATGAAACGAACACCTTATATATCACTGCATTTTGTTTTAAAATTCTGTTGAATGCCGTTTTGGAAAAATTCAAAATAAACCACCAAATCCCAAGCTTGGGCAAGGTTACTCAGCTTTATGGGTTTGGAAATTATAATCCTAAACTCCCAAATCTGAAAAAAGACTTTGAAAAAATTACCGGTGGATTTGTTAATGGAAAATACCTCTACGACAAAAACAGGGCGCTACAAACAGGAAAGCCCATCCTTAAATTAAATGGATTTTATAAGGTGGTTCTTTTCCAGTACATCGGTTATGATGACATTCGTTCTTTTACTGAAAATGCAATTGAGGACATAGAAGAAAGAACAAAACAATTAGAGTTAATTACTTCATCGCATTCTGAACAAAACTATTATTATGTAGGCTATCACTTTGGAGAGTTTAAAGAAATCGTGAAAGCTCAAATCACGGTGTTGAATGATTGGAAGAACCTGGAATACAAATATCTTTATCGTCAAAGCGATGGTACCCTAAAAGAATTTTTATACTATGGTACAGTAAAGAAACGTGCAGACATTCTACACATTCGAACTAAAACCTTATTGGATGGAAGAATGGTGGAAGGTGGCGAAAGTATTTTATATATTGGATATGGAGATCCTAGTCGCAGCGCATTTGTTATAGGAGTTTTATCTGCTTTTGATATTAATAATCGGGTAATTGCTGTAAAAACGATTCATGAGAAATGTAATTCAAAGGAAGAAATGATTTCAAAGTCTAGGATGAAAAAAATCCCAGCATATATTGCTCAGGAATTAAGAAATATTCGGATTGAAAATGATGCCGTGATTCCAAATGACAAATTAGAAATTTCTTTGAAAAGTCCATACAGTATCACTTATGAAAAATTACCTGGTCAATATTATTTTAATTTAATTCAAGAAGATAAAACCATAGGAGACCTCTCTTTCAAAATAGATAAAGATACTTTTAAAATTACGCCCTTAACCTCTGGAGTATTAATCAACCGCGACCATTTTGAGATGATTCAAAACGGCTCAGTTATTCACTTTAGTTTTAAGTTAACAGGAATTGCACTCTTTTCAAGACTAGAAGTATTTTTTAAAACTTATTATCTAAATAAAAATGAGAATAATATTCGAGGTGTCTTTAGCGGATTGGATATTGAAAATCGCTTGATAAATGGAGAAGTTGAAGTTACTTTTGAATCAGCATAAATTACT
>CALGLS010000325.1 GCA_937959375.1 uncultured Saprospiraceae bacterium | reverse complement strand
ATCATACTAAAGCTTCCACCAAAAAGCATGTGACTCAGGCAAAGTAGTAAGAAGGGAAGTGTGTAAAGTGATTTGGTGTTTTCAACCATCCGCGAAAGTACGGATGATGATGGGAGGTGCCTAATGTTTTTTGGATTATTTTAATTTCTAAAAAAGAAAGCTAGTTTAGTTCGCTGAACTAGAAACAGCTTCTTATTTTTATGAAAAATACCTCATGACCACAACCACCATTATCGGATTAGTCGCAGCTTGTTTGACTACTTTTGCCTTTTTACCGCAAACGATTCAAGTTATCAAAACCAAGCAGACCAAGGATATTTCGCTCAATATGTACATTGCCCTGACTATCGGTGTCGTACTTTGGTTAATCTATGGTATCCTCTTGTCAGAAATTCCGATTATAATTGCAAATGGAATAACCTTGGTTTTTTCTGTTGTTATTTTGAGTTTGAAATTGAAGTATAAATAGAGAAAAAAACAACAACAATGCTAAAAGCATTCCTAGTCATATTGGCCTTCCTATTCACCGGAGAACTAATCCACGAAACCCTAAACTTAACAGTCCCCGGTAACATCATAGGCATGTTGCTCATCTTCGCCGCATTAAAATCTAAACTTCTAAAACTCGAAACCGTAAAACCTGTTTCAGATAAGCTACTGCAATTTCTACCACTTTTTTTTATCCCATATGCAGTCGGTTTGATGCAGAGCAAAAGTTTATTACAAGAACATGGTCTTGTCATTTTGTTGGTATTGCTGGTCACAACGCTAGTCACCATTCTAACGACCGGATTCATTCAACAAACACTAAATCGAAAAGATGGAAAAGATATTTGAATTACCGCTTTTCGGAATCCTGATAACTTTGGCGACTTACTTTGCTGGTCTCCGCATTTACGAAAAGTATCGACAATTTTTTTTGAATCCTATTTTATTGTCATCGATTTTTATCATCGGTTTTCTCGTTTTATTTAATGTTGATTATGAGCAGTATAATGTTGGTGGGCAGTATCTAACCTTCTTACTAGGTCCATCGGTTGTCGCTTTGGGTGTTTTGTTTTATGAAAAATATCCGATGATTAAAGATCAGATGTTTTCATTCGTATTGGCAGTTTTCGGAGGCGGACTGATGTGTTTGATTAGTGTTGTCGTTTTATGCCTCTTGCTTTCGGTTCCAGAAGAACTCACTCGTTCATTGGCTTTTCAATCCATCACTAGTCCAATCGCAATTGAGGTGAGTGCAATGGCAGGAGGTATGCCTTCTCTAACCGCTGGTGTGGTGATCGTAGTTGGTATACTAGGTAATGCACTAGGCGTTCAAGTTTTAAATTTATTTAGAATAAAAAAGGAATCAGCAATGGGAACTGCGCTAGGCACGACCTCTCATGGAATTGGTACTGCACGTGCGCTAGAGGTGAGTAATCTTGCTGGCGCTTTTAGTGGTGTGGCGATGTGTTTGAATGGGGTGTTTACTGCATTTGTGGGGCCTTGGGTGTTGGATTTGTTGTTGTGATAAATGAAGTTGTTTAAGAGTGAAGATACTTCTTAAACAACTTCATTGTTCAAACACTTAGTAACCAACTTTTATTCAGTACAGAAATACCTTTTAGTTTCCTCTGCTGCCTCATAGCCTAAATCTGCACTTTTAGTTAGGTCCGCACAAGCTGAAATTTTATCATAGAATAACAAGAAAGCTAAGCCTCTGTTGTAGTATGCTTCTGCGTAATCATTATTGAGTTGAATGGCTTTGGTGTAATCATCAATTGCTTTTCGAGTAAGACCGTAGAGGAGTTGTAGATTACCACGATTCTTTCGTAGTTCAGCATTGTTAGGAAATTCTTCAATAGCTTGATTCAAATCAGCTAAGGCTCCACCAAAGTCACCAAGCATCTTTTTAGTTAAACCTCTGTTGAGGAATGCCTCCATGTAGGTATCTCCATTTATTTCAATGATAGAATTGTAGTCATCTAGCGCACTTTCCTTGTTTCCCATTTGTTTGTGTAACATTGCTCTTTCGAAATATGCTTTAGTCAAATCGCTTTGTAATTTAATAGCCTTGTCTAAGTATATTTTAGCTTGGTCAAAGTTTCCTAAATTTCGTTCTATCTGACCAAGGTTGTACCATGCAATTGCAAAACTAGGTTCAATTTCATCCGCTGTAGAGAAAGCTGTAACTGCATCCTCAAGTCTATCTTTCTTTTTCAAAATAATCCCCTTTAAATCATAAGCAATAGCGGATTCAGGATATTCTTCCAAAAGCTCATTCACAGAAATTAGCGCCTGATCGGTTTGGTCTGATTCAATATTTTCAATGATTAGTTCAAGATCATTCAATAGTTTATCCTCAGCACCTTCTGCCGTTACTTTTTTGTCCAAAGCTTGATAGTAGTAATTGAGTTTTTGATAGGTGGTCAATCCTTGAACAGCTAATTCAGGTTCAAGAGAAATTATTTTTATCAAGCCATTATTTCCATTGTATCCATATAGGTTGGCGGCTTGTGGGTTAATTCGGTTAGCTAATTTTAAATCTGCTTGAGATTCAGTTTGCATACCAATTAATTTTTTGAATCTAGCTCGCAGTAATAGTGCTTCAGCTGAATTTGGATTTTGTGCTACAGCACTTTCTAAGGTCAAGAAGGTTCCTTCGTAGTCTGCCTGTCTGAATTGGCGATCTGCTTTCTGAAGTAAAGGCTGTATGGTTCGTGATTGATTTTCAACAGCATAAGTCCTTCCCGTCTCTGTATTATTCATTCTTCTTGTTTGAGCAAAAAGTATTTGATGCGACATCAAAAAGATCGAAACAATAATTAGGTATCTCATATTTAATTCTTTTTATAACTGTTATTTAAATCTGTTTCTTTTATGTTTTAGTAATGAAACAAAGATTTTATAAAATAGTTGTAATACTTCATCTTTTTGTAGTAATACTATCAAAAAGGAGAGTAAGACAATGTATTTTGGGGGTTAAACCCCTAAAAAAGACCATTATTTTTACATTTTCTTGCATTTACTCTAAACTTTTCCCTATAATTAATCGTTATGCTAGTGAAAATGATAGTAATGCTATCAAAAAATAAAAACCAAATAAGCCCTTAAATCATGCACAATCTTCAATTTGTTCAAGAATTTGAAAGTCATAGCAACTACCTCAGGCATTTTGCAATGAAGCTTACTAGAGATAAAAGTAGGGCTGATGAC
Source organism: uncultured Saprospiraceae bacterium (assembly GCA_937959375.1). Lineage (GTDB taxonomy): Bacteria > Bacteroidota > Bacteroidia > Chitinophagales > Saprospiraceae > CALGLS01. The sequence goes on along the minus strand of CALGLS010000325.1, from coordinate 6,556 downwards.
CTTTTTCAAGAAACCGCTCTTAAAGCTTTATCGAATCAAAGAAAGTATATAGCAAATACGAATATAAGAGCTTGGTTAACTACTATAATGAAAAATTTATTTATCAATCTTTACCGAAAACAGAAAAGAAGAAACGAGCTACATGATGGGACTTCTAACCATTTCTTTTTAAATGAGACTAGCGAAGTAATTAATAACGAGGGAGAGATGAATATGAATGTAAAAGAAGTTCATAAAATTATAGATGAGTTGGATGAAAGTTATAGAGTCCCATTTATGATGGTTTACCAAGGTTACAAATACGACGAGATTCAAGAAGCGATGGGGAACTTGCCGATGGGAACTATAAAAAGCAGAATTTATCATGCAAGGCGAATATTACAGCATAGAGTTCATGAGGTTTACGGAGATGCTGTTGCGTAATAAGTTTGTTTAGCTTTAAGTTTATAGAAGTTGTTTAAAAGTTATAATTATGAAATCATTTTTTGTGCAATTGGAAATAAATCCTAATCTATATTTGAAGGATCCACAAAAAACTAAATTGGGACGTAAAATTATTGAACATAGTGTCTTGTTAATCGATGAGATTGGGTTAGAGCAATTTAATTTTAAGAAATTATCAGACATCATTCCATCTTCTGAGGCATCAGTTTATCGATATTTTGAAAATAAGCACCACTTATTCGTGTATCTCTTAAATTGGTATTGGGAATGGATGATCGCAAGAATCGAATTAAATACTCTCAATATTACTGACCCTAAAGTAAAGCTCCGCGTTGCACTAGGAATCATCGTTGATACAGCCAATAGAAACATGGATATCGAATTTGTAGATGAAGAGATTTTGCATAAAATTGTAGTTCGAGAAGGAGCAAAAGCTTATCATCATAAGTTGGTAGATGAAGATAATGGATATGGTTTCTTCTTATCCTACAAAGAGTTGTGCAACAAGATCGCTGCTATTATATCTGAAGTGAGAGAAGACTTTCTTTATCCAAAAGCATTGGCAAGTACTCTTATTGAAACGGCTAATAATAATCTATACTTTGCACGACACTTACCAAGATTAACCGATCTGAGTGACGAAGGAGATGATCAATCCCTTAATGAACAAGTGAAAAAAATGTTAGGGTTTTTCTGTTTTGGATTGATTGAAAATAATTCACATTCTGATAGTTTGATAAAAGACATGGAAATGAGAAATTAAACTATAATTCTGTGAACTACTGAACGCTGCTAATATAATTATAAAAAAAGCAGTATTAAATTACATCATTACTAGTCAAGTATTTTTACTACTCAAATCATTGATGTATGATTTTGAAAAGCCATACCTATATCATTTTGTAAGTAATTTTTCTTAAAATTTAAAAAACCATAAAACATGAAAGTATCAAATTTTTTAAAAGCTTTAATTTGCCTTTTTGTTTTTGCTACATTTTCAAGCTGCGTCACTATTAAAGAAGGTGAGGTAGGGGTGAAGAGAAAATTAGGTAAATATTCTGACAAACCTTACACGAGTGGTCTCAAAACCTTTAACCCATTTATCGCAAGAGTTGTCAAGATTTCTACTCAAACTGAAAACCTCGAAGTTGGTTTAAATATCCCATCCAAAGAAGGTTTAACCATTAAGAGCGAAGTCTCTATTCTGTACAACATAGATGGTAAAAAAGCACCTGAGTTACTAAGAAACATTGGAACAAACTATGAAAGGAATGTCATACTCCCTGTCTTCCGATCTGCCGTGGCAGATGTAACATCTCGCTTTTATGCAAAAGACATGCATACAGGAGAACGAGCAACCATCGAAAAAGCAATTAGGGATCAAATGATGGTATTGATGAAAGGAAAAGGTATAGAAGTGGAGGCTGTCCTTCTAAAGAGTATCACACTACCTAGGACGCTTGCTGCAGCAATTGAAGCAAAATTGGAAGCTGAACAGCAAGCGCAGCAGATGGAATTTGTTCTTGAGCAAGCAAGGCGAGAAGCAGATCAAAAAAGAGTTGAAGCGGAAGGTATCCGAGATGCACAACTTATTATTGCAGAAGGGCTAGATGCAAAAATTTTGCAATTCAAATCTATTGAAGCTTTTCAAGAGTTAGCCAAATCGCCTAATGCGAAAGTTATTATTACAGATGGGGATCTGCCAATGATCATGGAATCGGAGATGGGAGTCAAACCCGCTTCGAATAAAGTTAGAAGACAATAAATACTTAGACCAATAAGCACTTACTTAGTCCAATTATTTATCAACAATGGGCGAATAACGAGGTATATCGCCCATTGTTTTTCTTCATCAGGAATAAAATAAAAATTATGCAAATTACAATCAGGAATAATGCTCAATTACGAAAAAAATATTTGCGATTTATTAAATGGAAATTAAATAAACTGAAACGTAAGTTCAAGCATTTGTTGTACGTAGAGGTTTTTATAAAGTCAGAAGGTCAGTCACCTAAAACTTACATCACAAATGTAAGGCTTGGTGTAACAGGGCATGATATATTGATTCAGAATAAGTCTGAAAATCTAGGAGAGTTGTTTAGTAAAACAACTCAATCAGTACATCGATATTTAGCAAAAAACAAATCTTCCAAAACGAATAGAAGAAAAGAAAACGTTTATTTGAATGCTCGTTAAGGTTGCTGAATTTAATATGGATAATAGAGAAATTGCTTAAAGAGTATCTTCGAACCTTACTAATTCAAGTTATTATAAAATCATTGTTATGAAAAAAGGAATCGTAATTTCAATAGTATTACTTTTTTTGGGATTTATTTTTGAGTGCTTGCATTTCGCAACGGACATCAAGGTGCTAGAGTTTAAATCTTGGATGCTGGGAGTCATCTGTTTCGTCTTAGGAGCTTTAGGCCTTTTATGGTATGCCGTAGTTCCTATTTTAGAAATAAGAGCAGAGAAGCTTGGTAAGTTCAAGAAAAAAGTAACAGGGTCCTAATTTGTAAAAAACGACGACTCAAACGACGCCCAATAAAAAAATCCACCTACAATCAATTGATTACTAGGTGGATATTTTTTATTTGTAGCGAGAGAGAGACTTGAACTCTCGACCTCAGCATTATGAATGCTGCGCTCTAACCAGCTGAGCTACCTCGCCATTTTGCCTAAGCGACTGCAAATATAATGCTTTTTATATTGCTGTGCTATAGTATTCTCAATAAAATTTACTGAATTTCATGCTTTTTTAGCCCTCAATACTCCTTAAACAGCTCCAGTATAATAGACGGGATGCGAATCTAAGGAACCTAAACAGATTGTTCTCGCTAGCAATCGGCTTACAGTCACAGAAAAAATCCGTCCCTAACCCGTCCCATCCGTTCAAATCTGTGTCCCATCCTTAGCTGCCGCAGGCAGCTCCATTAAAGAGCATCACTTCTTCCGAAGCCTATTCAAACCAGCCTTAGCCTGCTGATGCAAACCATTCTTATACTCATCGGGACTTAAGCTCAAACACTTCTTATAAAATTTCTTCGCTGCCGAATACTGCTCCAAACCCTCGTACATCTTACCTAACTGCAAAGCCGAATTACAAGCATAAAAATAACTTTGTCTAGCCCCCTTGTCAATCGTAGTGCTATAATATTTAATGGCCTCGTCATGGCGTTTCATGTTGTGCGTGATGCGACCCAGACGATAATGATGCTCCAGTTTTGTTTTTATCGAAGTGAAATCATCATTAGAAAGTGGTTGCAAAAGGTCATACGCTTTTTGGTAATAACCACCATCAAAAAGTAAACGAGCTTTGAGTAAAATCTTGTTGGGAGCCACACCAAGTTTTGCTTCCTTGTTGGCAGTCTTATCACTTTCTACGGTAGTATGGCCATTGGCTTTACATGCTTTCATGTATTTGTGATAAGCCTCAGGGTTATCGCGAACGATTTCATTCCAAGCCAGTTTTTGATACGCCTCTTTGATGTAGTTCTTGCCACGAAAGTTGTTGAGGAATTTTTGAATGTAAACATCCGCATCCGAATCAAGACGATGTAATTTTGCTAAGCCCAGCATGTAGTCGAGATAATGAAATGGGTGATACGCTGCATTCTTCGGACGTTGCTCTAAGATACGGATAGCTTCGTCATTTCGTCCCGTTCGCATGGCTAGGTTCGCTAAAGCAAAACAAGCTAAAGAACTTTCTTGTGGGTTTAATTTACTTTCAGAAATGAGATTCCATGCCTCCGCGTCTTTATTGTTAAGATGTAGCATTAAAAACGCGTGCATGACCATAGCTTCTTGCTCAAAAATAAAATCATTATTGCTTGCGTATTCGAGCACCTCTTTCATTTCGCCTAAGCCCTGTTCGATGGTTCCGTCCATTCCACTTAAGAATTTTACGCCCCAGCGATAATTATCTGGTACCGTCCCAATCATCGCATGCATGATGGAAAGACTTTTTTTGTTTGGCACAAAAGCAGGAAATTTCTTTTCGTTTTTCTCCAATTGCTTGTAAGCTGATTTGATTTCCATCAAAGCCGTAATGTATTCTCCAAATTTAAGTCGAACCAACGCCCACTGTAGTTTGATCTCAGCTTGCGTGTACAAATAGTAAGGAGAGTTCTTATCACCTGATCGAATCTTGTCTAGTCTACGGCTCTTGTTCTTTTCTAAGCGATCAAATTCTTGTTCGTCTTCATTTATGAAAATGGTAAAAAGGTCGATATAATTTTCAATGTGGTAAGCGATCAGATTTTCAGGATCATTGGTTTTGATGAGTTCCAATTCGGCTCTTGCTTCCTCCAGTCGCAAGCTGGTTACCTTGTCATAAGCCGCACGTGCCGCTGGGGTAAATTCAAAGCGCCCACCTGTAGCCTGCACCACCAACGAAATGAAAAGAAATGTAAAAAGTAAAATAATCCTATGCATAATACTTGTTTGTTATCTCCTTAACGAAAAAGTTGTCTCTCTCGTTGTTTAAATGCTTATTGATTTTACATAGAATATAAAGATCGGTAAAGTTTTCCCCAACGAATTTTTCGGTTCTAAGTTATTTCATTTGGTCAAGGATCAGAATGAGCGGAGCTTTGGATGTTTATTAAAACTTCAAAAGTTTAGTAAAGGTTTCCTCCCTCTTATTCTAACCAAATAAAATCACCTAGCACCAATTTTTCATAGTTGATATATTTAGGGCTAACGAAATGGTTTGAATTCTGTTCATCCTTGTCCGGCAGGCAGGTTGCCCAAAATAAAGTAAAGTGCGTTCGAATAAATAACCACAAAAGGGATGAAAGAAAGCAAAAGTCCGCGACCGCGGTAAAGAATAAAAAGAATCACATTCGAACTTTTGTTCCCGTTTGCCGAGAAGGCGCCAACCCGGCAGGTCCTTTTGCTTCTTTGGTGGTTCAAAAAAACATATAAAATTCAAGTCGTGGATGTAAACTACAAAAGGGATAAAATTAAACAAAAGCCCGCGACCGCAGTAAAGAATAAAAAGAATCACATTCGAACTTTTGATTCTTTGGGGTAAAAAAAACAAAAAAAATACCCCGAACAAAAGTCCGAGGCATTTCCTTATATTTTCAAAAAAGAAAAACTACTTCTTAGTAACCTTCTTTCTTCGAGTTGTCTTTTTCTTAACTGGCTCTTCCTTAATCGGACGAATAATACCAGCAATAGAGTCATCCACGATAACACGACCACAGTGCTCACAAGCAATTACCTTTTTCATCATGTTGATCTCCAATTGAATTTGAGGTGGAATCTTGTTGAAGCAACCACCACAAGAATCACGCTCTACAGTTACAACAGCCAAACCATTGCGGTAAGCGCCACGGATTTTAGTATAAGCTTTTAGTAAACGCTCTTCGATGTTCTTCTTTGTCTTTTCAGACTTCTTCATTAGTTTTTGCTCCTCCTTGTCTGTCTTCTCGATAATCTCTTCCAGCTCAACTTTCTTAATCTTCAATTCCTCTTGCTTAGAACCCAATCGTTCTTGAGCAATTTTTAATGTTTCCTGCTTAGCGCTGATGTAGCCTGTAAGCTCTCTCATTTTCTTTTCAGAAAGTTGAATCTCAAGACGCTGCAATTCCAATTCTTTTGACAAAGCATCGTACTCACGATTGTTCTTCACATTGTCCATCTGCTTCTCATACTTCGCAATCAATGATTCAGCTTCTTTTATATTTCCTTTGTGGCGAGACAGGTCACCTTCCAAATCGCTCACATTATTAGACAGCTTATTGATTCTGGTTTCTAAACCAACAATCTCATCTTCTAAATCACTTACTTCCATTGGAAGTTCACCCTTGAGTATGGCAAATTGATCGATCTGAGAATCAATTTGTTGCAAGTTGAATAGCTCCTTCAACTTGTCTTCAATGGCGGTATCCTTTACATTAGTTTTACTAGACATAGAAAGTATTATTTTATGGTTAGAGTTGATAGAAAAAGCCCGAAATACAACGAGCTGATTATCAATAGCTTAGCACAGGTAGTGGACAGGGTTAGTGTCAACTTCAGTACAATAGGCCGCAAAGTTACTAAATTTCTCTGTTATAAGCTCAAAAAGTAGGTCTATTGTGTATTGTTCACTCTCATAATGGCC
>CALGLS010000324.1 GCA_937959375.1 uncultured Saprospiraceae bacterium | reverse complement strand
AAACCGCCAAAATTAAGGGTAAACATCTCCGCAAAAGTGGTGGTATGCTGCCCTTTTCCGGAGTAATCTGATATCTCTTCTGTACGTAGTCCCATACCTGGTTGGACGGCATTAATCAAGGTAGATTTACCAACACCAGATTGGCCACTGATAAGACTGTTTTTATCTTTGAGAATGGCTCTTAGTTCATCAATTCCTTTTTCCTCTAGAGCTGAAGTTAGCAACACACCGTAGCCTATTTTTTCGTAAATATCTTTGAGAATTTCAAGGACTTCCATATCCGCTTCGCTGTAAAGATCTGCTTTATTGAAAATGATGTAGGTAGGAATATTTTGAGGTTCGGTAAGCAATAGAAAACGATCAATAAAACCTTGCTTGAGATTTGGTTGTACGACGGTCATGATGATGATCGCCTGATCGATATTACTCGCCATCAAATGCAGGTTGTGTCGATTGCGGGGAGAGCGACGGGCTACATAGTTTTTACGGGGATGTATTTTTTTTATGGTTCCTGTTTCTTGCTCTTCTGCTTCTACTACGAAGTCAACCTGATCACCAACGGCAACGGGATTGGTCAACTTCATCCCTGCTAATTTAAATTTACCTAGAATCCGACAAGGTAAAGTCGAGCCATCTTCTCTTTGTACCTGATACCAACTTCCTGTTGATTTTATTACCGTTCCTTTTTCCACGTTTGATCTTTTTGTTCTATTCGGTTAACCGTTCCTTTTCAGAAATAGTTTCATTAACGGAGTGAATTGCTGCTGCAATTTCTTTTATCAATTGAGGATCTTTTTCTATAGCGTTACCTACTACGATTACATCTGCTCCTGCTCTTACATTTTCCAATGCTTTTTCCGGTGAGCTGATTCCTCCTCCAACAATTAATGGAATTTGGATAGCACTACTTACCTGATCTATCATAGAAGTGCTGACAGGATTATTGGCGCCACTTCCTGCATCCATGTAAATTAACTTAAGGCCCAACATTTCACCAGCTAAAGCTGTGCATAATGCGATTCCGTCTTTATTCCCAGGGATTGGAGAGGTGTTACTCATGTAAGTCACTGAGGTTGGTACACCTCCATCGATAAGCATATATCCCGTTGACATAACTTCTAGGGGGCTCACTTTAAGATAAGGTGCAGTCATCACGTGCCGACCAATCAACAACTCTGAGTTTCGACCTGAAATAAGGGAAAGAAAAAGAATAGCGTCAGCTCTGTAACTAAGTTGAAAGGAGTTGCCAGGAAAAAGTACTAGGGGAATATCACATTGATTTTTGATAGACTGTAGACATTCATCCAGCATATTATTCACGATAAGGCTACCTCCAATAAAGAAGTAATCCACCTTGGATTCTATCGCCAATTTGATGATGTCCTCCATATTCGACAGGCGCATTTTATCTGGATCGATAAGTACTGCGAATTTCTTTTGCCCTCGCTTCTTTGCTTCGACAAGGTCCTCGTATAGTGTGTTTGTCATATCTTAGGTGAATCTAGTTTGAGTGATTTGTCTCAAAGATAAGTTTTTTTGAGGAGTTGGGTGTGGGGCACAAGCAAGATGGAAATCTGAGTGGGTCGACCAACAAAGCCAAGGTCTCTTAAATTTCAATTTCAAGGATCAAGCTCAAATTCAATTTTCCACAGAGCGCGGTACATGAATTGCATTTGATGTTTCTTATTCTAGGTCGACCTGTGATATCTCATATAATCATGTTTTCTTTTTAACCAAAACAAGCTTAATTGAATCCCTAGTTCCAATCTCCATTCGAAAGTTTCTGTAGTCATCGTAGCGTTCCGCAGGGAAGTCGCCAGGAATTAGTTTCAACTTTCGAGAATAAACAAGTTGATTTCCCTCTACTTTTAGGCTCACCTTATAAACACCAAAATCCGTTTCCAGATTGAATATTGGTTCAGGCATGCTCTCGATTTCATATCCCTCAGGTAAATTGAAGGTAATTTGATCTTCGTCATAGCTATCACTAGTGATGTGTAATGGATGAATACGTTTTTCTGTGGATGCCGGTACATAAGTATTGGGGTTCACAAGGTTAAGTGGCACGAAAAGACGTTTTCCTCCTTTAGATGCATACCGTTTTATATCAATATCATAAGCTTCCGTTGCTTCAGGTTTATCCTCGTTTAAGGTAATTCCATATTCATTAACTGTAAAGCTTGGGAAAGCTTCATTTTTCATAAAACGTTTTTTTTGATCTTCTTCAGAAAGAAAAAAATGTGCTTGCCTAAACCAATCCTGTCTTCCACCACTGAGGAAAATTTCATTGGTTAGATGTGCATCACCTGAAGCTGCTAAAGTAATTACGGCCTTATTTTCCTTTCTATTTTGTTCCGCCTTAAAATCTGGAGTTTTCAATAGCTGTCCACCAGCTTCATTGAAGGAAAAAACTCTTTTATTTTCATTCCTAGATCCAAGATAATTGGGAGGATTTACACTACTGGTGCATTCCAACCAGTAATCTTCAGAGGGTACATTTAAGATCACATGATCAAATCTTGGGTAAACAAAATCTTCTCGAATTAGATCATCAGACTTCCCACTTCCTATTAAAACAGGATACGATGTGATCCCTATTTCTTTAAGCATAGATTTCATAAAGTTGGTTAAAGCTTTACAGTCTCCGTATTCATTTTTACTTACGTATTCTGCGCTGAAGGTTTGCCAACCACCAATTCCCAACTGAACGCTAACATAACGTGTATTCTTCTGAAGGTACTGGTACAGAATATTTATTTTTTCACGATCCGTTTCTGCAGTTGCTGTTAATTCATGAACCTTCTTTTTCATTTCATTAGGAAGTTTATCACGATCTTTATTCAGCTCATACATGAAGGTTCCATAGTCGAACCAAGAATTAGCTGTTCCTGTATATTTCCCAAATTGAAATGTTTTTGGTAGGAGCAAAATTGTTGGCAATACTTTCCATCTTGAGGGCGCATGTGGTTCGTACTTGATGGCTTCTTTATCGTTTACATTCCAAGTGTATTTTGCTTTACCTCCATTCTTTTCAATTAGCGGTTCCAAGTCAATATTATCTGCCTTGTAAGACAATTGGTTTTGGTTAAACGCATTTACAACAAGTGAGGCATTTTCTATTGAAGTATTGAACGATTGAATGTACCAACTAGGGTAATACATCGTTTTTTTATAGGTCTTCTTATATTCAAATTCTACAGTATACGGATAATCACTGTAATTCACTTCCACATATGTTACTCGTGAATCTTCGTACAGAGAAAACCCTTGAACAGCTGATTCGTCTTTAATTTCTGATTTCTCTAAGGTCCTTACCAATCGACCAGAGGCATCATATATTTTGCCTTTTATTTTTCCGACCCTATTAAAAGAATTATAGTAAATCGTTAACTCATTCGCATCACTCTTTTCATTTAACAATGTAGCTACAACTTTATGTCTTAAAACCGATTTAGATATTGAAGGAATGTCAATTTCCATTTTTTCATACCGAATAACAGTGTTTGCATTTTCTAACAAAACTGGATTAATATTCGATACTGCATAATTATTTTGTGCCAACAGATTCAAACTTAGCACTAGACACAAACAATTAATTAAACCTATTTTCAGTTTCATCATTTTTTTATTTTTTCTTTTTCAATACAATTTGTTCTCCTTGTTTTTCAACAATTAAATCAACAAATTTCTTCACTCCTGGGTATTCTTCTTGTGTAAAGTAAAGTTGTTTTATATCTACCTTACTCACCAATTGAATATGCGTTTCATCTGTTTTTTTAACTTGAAAATTAAAGCGGCCTCCCTTCTCTGGCAGTACCAATAAAACGGGTTCAGGTAATTCTTCAATGACGTAACCTTCAGGGATCGTTAGATTGAGAATATAGTTTTCTTTCCACGGATGGATAAGGTCGACTGGATAATTTCTTTTTTCTAGCTTGTAGGGGTTTTCATCATAAGCTGGCAATAAGACTGGGTTTAGGTAAATAAAATCCCCGTTCACTTGCGCAGCACCTTTAATTGTACATCCAACATTTACTTTCAATGATTCATTGATATCATCCAAACCTATCGTTTCTAATGAGTCTACTTTAGAATCGGGATAAGTCTCTTTCAATTTCTTATCCCAACCACCGTATTTAGGTGAATCAGCGAAACGCTTCCTACTATAAATTGCATAGTAACCATTCATACCTCCATTAAGCGTTCCTGTCAAATCACCCCCTGAATTTAACGCCAATGTAGCAAGCGTTGACTGAGTTGATAATTTTGTTTTTATAGCTGCCCATTTAGAGGATTCGCCGTCTAGCACCAAACCAAAGTGGTTTAAAGAATTACTATGTGGGTATCCGACAGGATGAAAAGCATCTAACGCATCGAGCACGATTGGTTTGCCATCCAATTCTACGTATACCATCAAGTGATTGAACTGTTCAACGATTGGGTAAAGCTGAACGATTCGTCCATGACCTCTAGTACTACTCAACATGGGATAAGCTTTTATTCCTTGGCTATTAAGTAAGGCCAAAAGCATCATATTAATTTCTCCACTCGTTCCTACTTTCTTTTCAAATAAACTATTCAAACCACTCCTACAAAACATGCTATAATCCCCATTCCACTCCATCTCATTGGTAATAAAAGCTTGTGATTGTTTTATTTTATCTAGATCACTTGCTGATTTATCAATGTATCTTTCTGAAGCCTTTGTTAATTTTGAATATTTTGAAGATCTGGAATATCGAGATCCAAATTTAGAATGTTCTTTGAGTTCTTTTGCTAAATTTTCCCAAGTAGTTATCACTTCTTTCGTTCCATTACCATACACATATGACTTTAATTGAAATCGAACACTTGCCAAATAATCTCTCATGGTTGTAATGTGAGATTCTCTTTTCATCGCCGCGACATCCTTCATTTTAAAAGTAACTCGATTGATTTTATAGGTACCTCCTACCATAAGCCCATTTTCATCTAATTTCTCTATCTGCTTTGCACCTGATTCAAGCAGATAAACATATTGATAAATCTCTGGAATATCTACTTGTAGTTCGCTAAACCGGACAGGAATATCTTCCTGAAAATACCAATCTTCTAAAGTAAAAATTCTATCACACATTTTAGTGTATTTATATTCTATTACACAACCTGGCTGTAGTTTTGGGAAGGCAAATTTTTTCTTAGCCCAATAGTCAGTTACTTTTTCTTCAAAAATATCTTTTCGTTTCAATTGTTCCTTTCTACCATCTGGAAAGAAAACTTGAGCTTTTAGATTTTTAATTCTTTCTGCTCTTTGATTATGGTTGAAACTTATTGAAATATCGCCTCGTTCTACTCCAGATTTTTTTAATATTTTAACTCGACGATGGTGGATAAATTTGTAGATCATATTACCATCAGCATTTACAAACTCAATGGTCCCGTAGTCCCCTAAGACGACCGCTTCGGCGTCAGGGTCTAGTTCATATTCTGTCATTTGCAAATCTTCTTCTGATACTTTTCCCCACTTCATTGGAGCTTTCTGAGCAAACACAGTAACCGTAAACAGCAGCAAAAACAAACTAGCAAATACTCTAAAAATAGACATCCTTTTTAAGTTTAGAAGGTTAGAAATAGAGCAACTTACCTATACAGATCAGTAAGTGCGATGTTATAATACAACATTTATTCAATTCTACCATATAATCTGTTTCCAAACCGACCAGTTTAACATGTTTTCTCCTTTTTGTAAAAAACTATTTGCTATTTTTGGGCTTGATTATAAAAATGAGTGTACAGCAATAATGGAAGAAGACTTTGTGATAGAGGCAAAAGCCTTAATAGCGAGAGATTTCGAACTTGAAATGGGCGATCAACCTATGACAGAGGAGGAATTGTTTAAAATTCTAGCTGATGAGGTGGCTTACATGATCGATCATAGACTCGACTTCTTACTTAGTCTGCTATATCGACTCGATGTATTGGAGCACAAAATTAATGCTGCTTTGGGTCCATTCTCAACTACTCCCCCAAATATTGCGCTGGCTCAACTTATTATGGAGCGACAAAAACAGCGAATCAAAACTAAATCATTATACAAACCAAATAAAACAGATGACCTTGAAGGTCTCGAATTTTAAATCTATTTTACATTTTTATGAAAAAAGAAGCAGTAAGTTTAGACTTTAAAGCAAAAGCAGTCTTTTGGTTACATGTTGTTTTAGTGATTGCAGCATGGACCGGTCCTTTCTTATTCTCTTGGGAATATATGGTACTCGGTTTTGGTATTATTCAAACGCAATTCTACGTTTATAAATCTTGCTTGATGAATGCAGTACATGGACTAGAAGAAGAGGACGACACTACCTTCTACTCCCACTTGTTTGAGTCATGGGGATTTCATCCTAATCGAAAAAAATTGAAATTTTTCATCCGTCAAATTTTATACATTGCTCTAGGAATATTTTCTGTTTTCTGGCAAGTATACCTTGGCAATGAGGCCCTCCTTTTTTAAGATCGAAAATTATCTTTTTGATTAGCAGGCTCATTCACAATTAGTAAATCTATTCATGCCGAATCTTCGACAATTATTTCTCCAACACGTTGCTCCCACTAGTGAAGCTCCATTAATGCTCGAAGTTGAAAAGGCAGAAGGTATTTATCTCTACGATCCTGATGGCAAAAAATATATTGACATCATTAGTGGAATTAGTGTTTGTAGCCTTGGGCATTGCCATCCCAAAATTGTACAAGCCATCAAAGATCAAGCAGACAAGTTTTTACACACCTTGGTTTATGGAGAATATGTTTTAAGTCCTCAAGTAAAACTTGCGACTTTATTAACACAACAGCTTCCAACATCACTTGACTGTGTTTACTTTGTCAACTCAGGAAGTGAAGCCACGGAAGGTGCAATGAAACTCGCCAAACGTTTTACAGGCCGACCAGAAATCATTGCTTGTTACAACGCCTATCACGGGAGCACACAGGGTTCTGCTAGTCTCATGAGCGAGACTTATTTCACACAACCTTTTCATCCCCTACTACCAGGCATTCATCATATTCAATTTAACGACCCTTCGCATCTTGATCGCATCACAACTCAAACGGCATGTGTTATTGTAGAAACGGTACAAGCAGAAAGCGGAGTTACCGTTCCGAAAGATGGCTATTTAAAAAAACTCCGTCAACGTTGCGATGAGACAGGCACCCTTTTAGTCTTTGATGAAATTCAAGTTGGCTATGGCCGAACAGGTTCCCTCTTTGCCTTTGAGCAATTTGATGTAGTGCCTGATATATTGTTACTCGCCAAAGGTATGGGCGGTGGTATGCCTATTGGTGCTTTTGTTGCTTCCGCAAAAATGATGAAATTACTCAGCTTCGAACCTGTTCTGGGACACATTACAACCTTTGGTGGCCATCCTGTTTGTTGCGCAGCAGCTTTAGCCAACCTAGAAGAGATGTTAGAAGGTGGATGGATTACGAAAGTGAAAGAAAAGGAAAAACTCTTTAGAAGTTTGCTTAAACATCCTGCTATAAAAAACTTGCGCAGTTGGGGATTGTTTATGGCCGTTGATCTAGATAGCTCTGAATTGGTAATGGCTACGATCAAACATTGTATGGCAGATGGATTGATTACCGATTGGTTTTTGTTCAATGATCGCTGTTTGCGTATTGCTCCTCCGCTGATCATTAATGAGGCAGAAATTCGCGAAGCCTGTGCAATTATCATTAGAGGTTTAGATAAAGCATATCAAAGCTTAAAAAGCGCTTAAATACATTTTGCTGATAAAAAACAAATCCCGAACGTTGATGATTCAACATTCGGGATTATTTTTTTGCGTAGTTTATTGCTTACAATTCTTTTCTCAATCGTGCTACCGGAACGTTTAATTGTTCACGATATTTAGCAACAGTTCTACGTGCAATATTGTATCCTTTTTCTTGTAAGATGTTTTTCAATTTTTCATCAGAGAAAGGTTTCTTTTTATTTTCTTCGCTAATGATTTCAGTCAAAATCTTTTTCACCTCTAAGGTAGAAACTTCCTCACCACTATTGGTCTGAAGAGATTCTGAAAAGAAATCTTTTAGTCGCTTGGTTCCAAATTCTGTTTGAACAAATTTACTATTCGCAACTCTCGATACCGTAGAGATATCCAAACCTGTGATGTCAGCAATGTCTTTCAAAATCATTGGACGCAATTTCTTCTGATCTCCCGAAAGGAAGAAGTCATATTGATATTGCATAATCGAGTACATCGTTTTGTACATCGTTTGTTGACGTTGACGAATCGCATCGATAAACCATTTAGCTGAATCAATCTTTTGCTTGATAAAAAGCACTGCCTCTTTTTCTCGCTTGTCAGATCGCTTGTTTTGCTTGTTGACTTTGTAAGAAATTAGCATGTCTTTATAATGCTCATTGATTCTTAAGTCAGGTGCATTTCTTGAATTTAACGTCAAGTCAAGTTCACCATCTCGATTTACAATTGTGAAATCAGGTACGATATAATACGTTGTACGATTGTTACTTGCATGCCCACTTGCAGGCTTTGGATTGAGTTTCAAAATTTCATCGATCGCCCACTTCAGTTGCTTCTCAGTTATACCAAGGTAGCGCTGTAGTTTTTGATAATGCTTTTTTGAAAATTCATTGAAGTATTCGTCAATGATTCTTATTGCTAGATTATAGCTTTCTTGTTCTTCTTCCGAAATTGGAGGAACGTTTGTCTCTAATCGACTTTGCAATTGAATGAGCAAACATTCTCTAAGATCCATTGCACCAATACCTGGTGGGTCAAAACGTTGGATCAATTTCAATAATGTAAAGATTTCTTCTTCAGAGGCTTTGATATTTTGTGAGAATAATAAATCATCAATAATGGCGTCTGGTTCTCTTCTCAAGTAACCATCATCATCGATACTTCCGATAATCTGTTTGGCAATAGCCAACATTCGATCATCTTCTAGTTCCAACATACCTAATTGAGTTTCAAGGTATTCATGGAACGTATCTTCTACAGCAATAGGAATACTTTTGTCCTCCTCATCTGCAGAATAATTATTCGCTTTTAGTTTATAACTAGATGGATCATCCTCAATGTATTCCGTGAGATAATCGTCTAATTCAAATTCCTCTTCCCTGACTGGATCTGGATCTTCGCCTGCTTTGAAGTCCTCTTCCTCATAGTTAGCGTTATCATCTCCACCAGCTATAATTTCATGTTCTTCGTTTTCTTCGCCTTCCTCAAGAGCAGGATTGGCTTCTAATTCTTCTTTAACTCTTTGCTCTAGTGTTGCTGTCGGAATCTGTAGCAGTTTCATTAACTGAATCTGCTGCGGAGACAGCTTTTGGAGCATCTTGTGACTTAGGTTTTGCTTCAGCATCTGTAATTTTAGGTTTTCTCCTGAGTTTTGTAATCATATTATCCTATCTTTCTGGGTAAGAAAGATACGTCCCTATATAGGACATAAAAGAGGGGTACCTTGTCATAAAACAATAATGTTTCTTTAAGGGGGAGTCTCTTAAGTGTCTACAATAGTGACAATAAAAATAAAGGAATGGTTATGATTTTGGCTGTTGTATACTGCAATATAAGGCATTTAAGCTAACTTGTCCAGTGCTGAGCTCGCTTTTAACAAAAAATATGCCAAAAAACTCAAAAAACTGAGGAAAACAGCGATTATTTATATGTAAAAAAAATATACGTTTTAGTTTCTTAACATTTCCATGAATTAATGTCAATGGGTTATTCGTCTAAAACCACTTCCTATTCGATAACGATTTTTGTGACATAGAAATTAACGATTAAACAATTAAGTAAATACAATAACTAATGAATACCAATCAAAAAATTGCCGCTCTTAGACTTGCTATGAAAGCAAACCAAATTGATGCATACCTTATTCCCAGCGGCGATCCACATCAAAGTGAGTACACTGCAAAACATTGGAAATCTCGCCAGTGGATAAGTGGTTTTACAGGTTCTGCTGGCACTGCAGTTGTCACAAATGATCACGCAGGAGTTTGGACAGACTCAAGATATTTTCTTACTGCAGCAGAAGAGCTAAAGGGTTCTGAAGTCGTTTTACAAAAACAGGTCATTCCTCATGCTCCAGAGCATATTAACTGGTTAGTGACCAATCTCCGGAGCGGAAGCGTCGTAGGCCTTGATGGGAGTACTTTCTCTATTGCTCAAGTAAAAGCGCTTGAAAATGCCTTTAAAGAAAAGGACATCAAGATTAATCATGAACTTGATCTGATCAATGATATATGGAAAGACAGAACGCCTTTACCAGACAATGAAGTCTTTGAACATGATTTACGTTTTGCGGGTATTGGTCGAAGAGATAAGATCAATCAGGTGCGTGAAAAAATGAAAGCAGATTACCACCTGGTTTCAACGCTTGATGACATTGCTTGGTTACTTAATATTCGATCAAGTGATGTGCAATGCAATCCTGTTACTATTGCCTTTGTGATTGTAGGTCAGGAGAAAACTCATCTATTCATTAAACGAAGTAAAGTCAACGAAACTTTAGCGAGTATCTTAAAATCAGATGGTGTTGAGTTGCATGCTTACGAAGCGGTCAATACTTTCTTGGGAGATTTGCCTTCCAACAAAACCATTCAAATTCATAGTGGGAGTACAAATACTAGTTTATACCATTCGATTGCTCCAG
>CALGLS010000323.1 GCA_937959375.1 uncultured Saprospiraceae bacterium | reverse complement strand
GTTCATGCGACACAAGCACAGATGCTGAATCAGTTTGATGGTGATAACGTCTTCCAAGGTCGCATTATTGAAGTACATATAGGTACGCTACTCGCTGACCAAGCCTTCACCTTCACAGACTGGTCTGCTGAAATGAAGGCCAAAGCCTCTATCTGTATCTCTGAAGATGAGACACTGATTGAGTCACTAGAGATTGCGAAAAGCCGTATCCAGATCATGATTGATAAGGGCATGGACAATAAAGCCCAAATGCTTCAAGACTTGATAGATATAGCGAACAAGCGTATTGCTGACATCAGATCAGGTGATCAACCTGCACTATCACCAGACAGCACGGCTAAGTACTTTGCAGAAGTGGTTATTGATCTAGATCAAATAAGCGAGCCAATGATTGCAGATCCAGACGTAAACAATGACGACGTTTCAAAGCGTTACACTCACGATAACATTAATCCTGTTTCATATTACAAAGGTGAGAAGAAAGTTGACCTAGGTTTCGTTGGATCATGCATGATTCACAAAGGCGATATGCAAGTCATCGCACAAATGCTTAGAAATATTGAAGAAAAAGAAGGCAAAGTTGAATTTAAAGCACCGCTCGTTGTAGCACCACCAACCTACAATATTGTTGATGAAATGAAAGCCGAAGGCGACTGGGAGATTCTCGCTAAATACTCAGGCTTCGAGTTTGACGATACCGACCCTAAAAGTGTTGCGCGTACTGAATACGAAAACATCATGTACCTTGAGCGTCCAGGTTGTAACCTCTGTATGGGTAACCAAGAAAAAGCAGAAAAAGGCGATACGGTAATGGCAACATCAACGCGTCTATTCCAAGGCCGTGTTGTGGGTGACTCTGCTACAAAGAAAGGTGAGTCATTACTATCATCTACGCCAGTGGTTGTACTGTCTACCATCCTAGGTCGTACACCGACTATGGAAGAGTATAAAGATGCTGTTAAAGGGATTAAGTTGACTGATTTTGCTCCACCGTTGGCAGAGTTAAGTAAGGCGCCGACGGAAAAAACCATTAGCTTCTACAGCTAAAATTAAAAATTAATTGTTATTTCACCGAATCTCCGCGTTGGGCGGTGAATTTTAGACTCTTACGTACTAATGTACGCTTCGATCCTGAAATTCATCGC
This sequence comes from uncultured Saprospiraceae bacterium, assembly GCA_937959375.1. Lineage (GTDB taxonomy): Bacteria > Bacteroidota > Bacteroidia > Chitinophagales > Saprospiraceae > CALGLS01. The sequence continues at coordinate 3,288 of CALGLS010000323.1, read as the reverse complement.
CCGCCTTGATCTTCGGCGTAATCCCTGCTTAATTTCTTAGTCGGGGTGTTTGGTATTTAATGAAAAGGGACGCGAATTGCGTCCCTTTTTTGTGACTGTGTATATTGGATTTAGTGAGAATTGTTAAAAAGTGGGGGGGTGTCTTATTTACAGTTTTAAGCTATTTCAGTAAATCAAGCGTTAGCTTGTTCTACAATTACGATTTCATCTTCTGTTAAGTCATATAACTCGTAAACCATCGCATCAATCTCGGTATCTGTGATGTCAATCTCTGCTTTTAGCGCGAGAGCTTCAGATTTTTTGGTTTCAAATACTTCCATCCAATCCATCTCATGGAGTTTAGAAAGCTTTTCTCCACCTACTTTTTTAATGGCTTTATTGAGTTCCTTTATAAAATCTCCAAAGTCTAAGGTGTGCCAGTTTTGTAGTTTATTACTTATCTTTTCTAATGAAAATTGATTGGAATAGAATTTTATAAATTTAGATATAGCTTCATTTAAATTAGTAGTTTGTTCGATTATGAATGTAACTTTTTGAACATAAGGCAGTTGTTCTTCAATTAACATTTTCTTAATTGGAAATTCTTTGGCGTCTTTAATGAGTATTTTTTGAAACCTGTCTTTATATTCTTCAAGAAATTTCTTCTTATGGTAAAAAGACATTAGTTTACTATTAATTATTGCAATTAAATATTCGGCTTCAAATTTATCTTTTTGGGGAATTAAATTAAAGGCGTTTTGTGTATTGTATAGCTCCTCGTTAGTTAATGCAGACCAGATTCGTTTATCTGACCAGTCAATAATTTGTTTAACAAGAATGCGTTTTTCTTTGAAGAAACGCTGCTCTCTAGAAGCACCTAACCAATCACCATAACTTATCCATTCACCTTCACCCCACTTGACACAATAACGAGTGATATCATTTCCAGCGAGTAATTTTTTGTAGCTTTTATCTATTTTATTTATAGAATGAAAAACTCTGTTTTTAATTTGTTCTTGAGAGTGCCCTGTATATTTATCATACGGTGTTAATCCAAGACAAAATTCAGCGCATTTAATTAAGGGTTTTGTTTTAAGTTTGCATTTGTCTATTATTTTAATTGATTCATTTGTGGCATTAATTCTGAAAATAAAATCTTCATCATTTTCCCAGTTAGATGGATTTACGTTGAAATATATATCTGAGTTATATTTTGATATTTCATTTATTCTATCAAAACCTTTATAAATAATGATTTCTGTTTCTGTGTCTTCATCTACCTCGGATTTAAAGGTAAGTATGATAGTGTCTACTTTTACATCCCCAGCACTTCCACCAAATGACTCATTTGGCAATCTAACTATGCTCTCAATAGATGTTCGATCTAATAGTAAGTGTCTCAAATCTTTATAAGAGTCTTGAGTCAATAGAGATGATGGGATGATAAAAGAGAAGTATCCTTTGCTATTAATCAAAGTCGTGGATTTCTCAATAAAAGAAGAATATAAATTAACCCTGTTATTAGCACTTTTGAACTCTTTAAACAAATGCTTAACTATTAAATTATCTAATCCTTTTAAATCAACATATGGAGGATTCCCTATCACTACATCAAACCCACCACTTTCAAAAATACTAGGAAACTCTTCTTGCCAATTAAACACTTTATTTCCCGCTACTTTAGGATCACTAATTAAAGAGTCACCGCACTTAATATTACTGCTGAGATTGTTTAATTTACGTCGAGGTCGAGCAGTACGCAGCCATAGTGATAGTTTTGCTATTTCTACTGATTCTTCATTTAAATCTACGCCAAAGATATTGTTTTCTAAGATGGTGGTTTCAATATTGGACAGCAACATCGGCGAGCCAGTTAGGGATGATAATAGTCCATCTAGGTAGTTATGTTCTTTTATGAGAAAGTCTAAGGCTTGATTTAGGAACGCACCAGAGCCACAGGCTGGATCACAAATGGTGATGGTAAGTAACCATTCTCGATAACTCTCAACATTGTTGAAAAGCGTTTCTATTTTTGTTTTAGGACGGGCTTTTTTGCCTTTCAGGTATTCTTCTTCGACTATGCCGTGTTCGATACGTTTTTCGTTACAGAGTTTGCCGACGGTGTTATCGACCATGTATTTGGTGATGTATTTTGGAGTGTAGAATACGCCGTCTTTTTTGCGTTTGGTTTTTTGTTTGTCGAAAGCCACTCCTTCTATTTCAGCATTAACGCTTTCTATTTCATTGAGTGAATTTTCAAAAATATGACCAAGAATATTAACGTCAACTTGACTGGCAAAGTCGTACTCTGATAGTTTGAATGTATGTTTGTATAACAAGTCATTATCGATGATTAATGAATCTAGGATGGCATCAGGTTTAAACAATCCACCGTTGTAAGCATATATTTCTGCGAATTTTTCTGTGCTGTCTCTACCTTTATCTAGATATTCAAAATATTGTTTGAATCGGTTATAAAGCGGTATGTCTGCATCGAGCTCTTTCAAGCTATTCCAGTTTTCAAGTATCTTTAGTGTAGAGTTGGCGGCGAGTAGATTTCTATCTTCTGCAAAAAAGATGAATAGTAGTCTATCAATGAATTTTTGTGATTTTATAAATAGGGTTCGTTTAATATTCTTTTTGGCTTGTTCATCGTCTTGTTCATTTAAGACTGTTCTAAAGACTTCATTATTGATATTTGATTTTACGAGTTGTCTGAACAATTCACGCTTGAAGACCGAGTAGTCTGTGTAGAGTTTATCGGTGATGTTCTTTTCTTGACGTAGTGATTCTTCTTTTATAGTTTTTGGTAAGTCGGTCAATATACTTTGTCGTGAAATACAGAGATTGAGTAGTTTGAATTTTTCTAATGTGAGTGTGAATAAATCAAATTCTAAGTGTTCGACGGCGTTATCGATGTAAAAGCGAAGTTTCTCAAAATTGGAAGTGATTATGTAGACGCAGGCTGAGTGATTGGCTTTATAGTCAAACGCTTGTTGGCGGATTTTTTCTAGATCTTTTGTTTTAGTGCCTTTGAGTTCGATGACTGCAATAGCTTGGCTGTCGCTTCCATCTTTACCTCTCTTAAGAATAGCTCCATCTGCCTTCTTAGCGCCTTTTTCATTTTTAAGTTCTGTGGTTAGGTCAAAGTTTGGGTTAGGGTTGATATGAGGTTTCCCCGTTTTCACGGACAAAACAATTAAGACATATTTATTAACTCATACTCATCTGGGGTTTTATAACCTAGATAGGAATGTCGTCTTTTTCGATTGTAAAACACTTCAATGTAATTGAAGATACTTTTCTTAG
>CALGLS010000322.1 GCA_937959375.1 uncultured Saprospiraceae bacterium | reverse complement strand
AGAGGGTGTGCAGGAAGTTGAGAAGTATATTTTCAATGATCGTTTGAAGACGCCATTTTTACGACCGAAACTTGGAGATAGTGCTGGTGTTTTTGGCGCTGCCTTATTGAAGAGTCATATGAGTAAGACTGTTGATTAAGGATAAATCACTATCTAAGAAGATATTTAGAGTTGTTCTTTATGAAACAACTTCTAAAAAATGCCTAAGCGATTCGCTCAGGCATTTTTTATTTTTCAATTAATCGACCTTAGCCTACCAAGTGATCCATCAATTCATCGTCATCTCGATTCTGATCCTCATGCAATTTGGTGATGTCGGCAAAAGAAACATAAATAGCGATGTAAGCTATTGGTAAGGTCGCAAGAATTCCAATGATGAGTCCAATGAAACCAAGTACTGAGATAATGCCTACCACAATAGCAAAAATGAAAATGATAATCCAATTTTTAGTAACAACCTTTCTACTCGCTTCCATGGCTTCCCAAGGTTCTGCCTCATAAAACCAAACAAACAAAATGGTATAAGCATATGAAATGGACAAGTATATTATTGGAATTAAAAAAAGCAAAGACCAAAAAGGAAAATTGAAATCCTCTTCTGATAAGATAATATTCGTTATGGTTTCTTCCATACTAAAATCACTATTAAATAAATCGAAGGAAAAAGCCATGGCAACAAAGAAAGGAATGAAACATGCGAGATAAATTAAATTCGTCAAAATAGATGGAATCGCGATGTCTTTAAAGCGTTGAAAACCTTCAAAGAAATTTCCAAATTCGGGCTTTTCTCCTCTTTGTATTTTGTGAGCAACAAGAAAGGCACCAGCGAAAAGAGTTGGACCAACGACAGCATTGGCCAGAGGACCAATAACAGGAATGGTATTGACCATAGTAATCATAATCATATAAATCGCAGCAAAACCAACAAATCCACCAAAGTATTTTCCAAGTATACTGAAGGACTCACTTATATAATCGCCAAATTTGAAATCATATCCATTTTCTAAGAGTTCGTCTATTCGGGGTTGTAGTTTTTCACGCATTGGTTTGATGTTTTTTGTAAATGAATGTTAAAATCAATTGCTATGCTAAAATAAAATTGAGGCAGATTTTCAATAGGGTCTATTCATGTTATTCTTTCCAAAACGGAATCCTTCGTATAAAGTTCTTTCCCGAGTTAAAGGAGTCTACGTGCATTATAAATTGAGCGTCTAAAACATGCTCTCCTCGGGGGAAAGTATCAATATCTATTTTCGTATGAAAACCTAACTGCTGTGTTATCGGGTGATTTCTATAATACCAGTTCAAATTTTTTACTTTTTTATTATTGATCTTTATCTCAAAACAAAGATCCAATACTTTTTTGTGTTTTTCAGTATTCGCGCTAATTGCTCCTTGGTTATCGATGTCTTGCCACTTTGTTTTTATATCGTTTTCTTTATACAGAAAGTTAAATGTTTTATCAAAATATTTATCATAGGTAATGAAAAGAGGAAGTATTGAAGTACTTATGATTTCTGAGGGTATACTCGCTTCTTTTATCAAGGTGTATCCTGTTAAGTGTTCGTCATACTCATCATTTTGCATTTGAGAACTTATGAGAGGGTTTTTATATTCCCTTTTGTCTAAAGGGTTTAAATTATTTGAGAATGATAAAAGATTTATCATTCCAAAATCATTCAGCGAAATAAGAAATGCTAAAAGGAAATATAAAAAGGTAACGGAATGAATCTTCCATCGCTTAATGTTACTAGCCAATGTCTTACTTTCATAAACGAATAACCAAGTGAAATTAAGATAAGAGATGACTTTACTGATGGGATAGAACCATCGTTGAAGTTTTGACTTGTTTTTTAGCCAATCAAAAACAATCCGATTGAGCAGCCCAATAGCGATGGCCCCTAAAATGAAGGTGATGGAATAACCGAAGATTTCATTGTTATACCAGCTGAGGGGTAAAATTTTTTCCAGAACAAATGCGTAAAGTATATATCCGATGAACAATACTCCAACAGTTCCGGCTGAAATAATTATGGCCAGTGAGAAAGAAATGCTACAATATTTTTCAACTTTTAAGATTCTACTAACCGCATTGTGTTCTTGACTAAATCGCTCGTTAAAGTAATCAGAGTAATTTAACTTTTCGTAATTCACCCCTTTTGGAAAGGCATAGTGAATACCCAAAAATGCCAACCATAGTGTGCGTAACAATAAGTTGACCCCAAAGCCAATTAGCAAGGCTCGACTCAGCATAATCGCACCGACAAATGCTATACCAAGGGAGGTACTGAACGTAGTGTTGATATAGGCTGCTTGTAACTGTTGGCCAAAATACTCGGGTAGTTGCCAAAGCGTAAATATCATTCCACCACTTATTAGTAACTCTATTTGCCAACTATTTTGTTCTTGTATTTTTAACCAGTCTGGACCGTTTTGTTGAGGTTTATTCATGAGCAAGCACTTTTTCTTTTTCCGTTCGTCAAAGCTTCTTTCAAATCTACGTAATTGCTTTTGAAATATGAAACTTACTCAGCCTATACCTATAAAAAAATCGATAGCAGAAAAATGAGACCACTCAGGATTTTTATTACCAAATATTCACCTTCTCAAAACGACCTGACAAAATCTGTCGAGCATCCGCATCCAACCAATCATCAAGTATACTAGCATAAACACTTCGGAAATCGATTTCGTATTTCAAATCACCTTTGTCCAAGTCAGTGAGTTGTGGTGCCGCATTGTAAAAACCTTGTTGCTTTAACTGACCGCCCATCAAAAACAAATTATTGGCAGTACCGTGGTCCGTTCCACCACTTGCGTTTTGCTTAACACGTCTTCCAAACTCAGAGAAAGTCATGATGAGCGTATCGTCGAGCAAGCCATTTTGCTTGAGATCTTTCACAAAAGCAGATACCCCTTCTGCGTAGTTTTTGAGTAAGCGTTCTTGCTTGTTCTTTTGATTGGCATGAGTGTCAAATCCACCGAGGCTGACGTAGTAAATCTTAGTATCACAATCCGCCGTGATCAATTCTGCGATTTGTTTCAAGTCTTTCGCAAATCCATTGTTTGGATAGTTGACTCGTGATTTATGCGTCTTTGATTTCTCTGCTAAATACTTCGCTGAATTCTGCGTGTCAATCATCGTTTTATAAAGATAAGCCACCTGCTCTTCATGGTGATGATCGTGTTGGGCTACAGTCTTTAAAAATTTGTTGCTGGTAGTTTTTTGTAACTGCTGTGGATTGTTGGATGCAAATCCCGTACGCTCTTTTCCTTTCATGGCTAGACTCAAACTATCGTCTAGTTCTAGCGCATGATACGGACTTTCGCAATCAGCACAATCGCTATCAAGATATCTTCCAAGCCAACCGCTACTCAAATATTCATTGCTGTCACTGGCGGTATGCCAGATGTCCATTGACCTAAAATGTGATCGGTTGGGGTTGGGATAACCAACACTATTGATGATGCTCATCATACCATCGTCGTATAAACTGCGCAAACTTTTTAACGCAGGATTAAATCCCAAATCGTCCGTGAGTCGCAACACTTCATTTTTTCGGACAGCAAGTTTTGGACGGTTTTTATAATAAATATCATTCTGAAAAGGGACGATGGTATTTAGTCCGTCGTTGCCGCCAGAGAGTTGAATGACGACCAATATTTTGCCGGAACGTGAGCCCAGTAGTTGACCGCCACCAAAGGCCTTCAAAAATGAAGGAACAAGTACTGAGGTAGAAGCGAGGGCTGATTGTTTTAAAAAATTTCTTCTTTTCATGTTCTTTATTTTAAAGACATTTGTTTAGCAAAGTTGATATTCTGGAAGCGACATCATGCGCATCGCTAATGACTTGATGTAATCGGATGAATGTGTTTTGTAAACATAAGGATAGAAGTCACTTTCGTTTAAACGAATTGGTGGTAAAATCAGATATGTTTTCATTGCATCAAAAATAGCTGCGTTTGACTTGTTGTCAAATGTGTTGAGTAGTGGCTCGAAGTTGATGTTGCCTTCTATCCTACGAAAAGCTTGTCCACGTTTTTTAGCTTCCAGTTCATCTTTAACTTTGAAATTGACATCTGACTTTCCATAAAGGTAGTAGGTCAAATTCAAGCGAAGCATCAGTGTTGAATTGTCAATCCAATTTTTACCTCCAGGCCAACCCGCTACGTTTGGTGGTATGAATAAGATTTGGCCTAATGCTTTTTCAATAAACATTAAACTCTTTGGATTTTTAAAATCAACTTGCAAATTCCGCATGATACCAGCGATTAATTCGACAGGAGATTTTATTTTGGTGCCGATGTTTTTACTTTCGTAAAACCAATCACTTTTAAAAATACTAAGCATCAATTTCTTTATATCATAGTTTGATTTTAGAAAGGCACGTGATAATTCGTTAACGCGTTTTTCGTCTACTTTTTCATTGACAAAATAGCGATAAATTTTTCTAGTAATGAACGCAGCTGTTTCTGGACGATCTAAAATTATGTTGACAATATCGTCGCCATTAAAGTGGCCAGTCTTTCCCATGAAACTTTTGTAACCATCATCGTGATGACGTTCTTTGAATTCGAAATTACCTTGCTTGTCGCTCGACCAACCCGTGAAAGCACGAGCAGCTTCTTTGATGTCTTGCTCACTATAATTCCCTTGACCAATAGTAAAAAGTTCCATCAACTCACGTGCAAAGTTTTCATTAGGCTTTCGTTTCTTGTTTTGTTGATTATTCAAAAAACGAATCATCGAAACATCTTTGCACATCGCATGTACGAATGCACGAAAGTTTCCTAATGCATGTGTTCGGATGGTTTCTAATTGCTTGTAGACCAAGTTTGAATTTTTAGTAACGCAGGCAAAGTGTCCGTGCCAGAAAAGACTCATGCGTTCGAGTAATGCGCTGTGCTTATCATCTGTCATTCTTGCCACCCACAACGCGTTTTGCTTGACGATGAGATTGCGACTTTTTTTCATCATCTTTTTGCGTTGCTCCTTGCTGAGTTTTCCTGCTTTTTTGTCAACGCTTTGGAGGAATTCACTTCTACTACTTACTGGTTTTATCTGAGCAGCTTCCTCAAAAAGATGATCAACTGCTCGTTTGATAGACCAGTCTTTTTTTTGCTGCCATTCTCCAGGGCTTAGGCCAAAACCGGCTCTCCAATACAGATGATTGATCTTTTCTGATGATTTCATTGATAGTTTATTTTATCTCTTCGACTGGTTGACCTGTCAAAAGGTTTAATGCTGTTGACTTTCTTTACAAAATAACGAAAAAACAGCTTTGGTAATTTTACTAAACTTATGGCATAGTTTTTTAATGTAATTAATAGCGATAAATCCTTATTTTTATCTAGGCACAATCCGTATTTTTGATGAAAATAAAAAAGAAAACAACATGAAATCAATATTCTACTTACTAGGACTTCTACTCTTTGTTGCTTGTTCCACAGGAGATACTACGAGTAAGGCAACAACTACGACAACGACTTCAAAATCAGTGGCAGAAACTACTAAAGCACCTGCTGCATCAGACGCTGCGTCACTGAAAGGTGAAATTGATGAGATGGAAGCCTTTTTCAAGTCAAACGGTAGTAATCCTTTAGACAAGAAGAAGGCGAGTCTTTTTGTTGAGAAAAGCATACTTTTCGTGAGTTTGTATCCTGATGATGAAATGAGTCCAGCCTTTTTATTTCGAGCTGCAGAAATATCTAGAGCGCTTAAGAAGTATGATCAAGGCATTCAAATGTTGGATCAGGTGTATACCCAATATCCTCAACATGAGAAAGCACCAGTGTCATTATTTTTAAAGGCCTTTACCTATGAAGAAAACTTGAATGATTCGGCTTCTGCCAAAAAGTATTACAATGAATTTATTCAAAAGTTTCCAAATCATAAGCGTAGAAAGGATGTCGAACAATTGCTAAGTGTACTTGGTAAATCGCCAGAGGAGTTGATCAAAAGCTTTCAAAAGAAAAATCGCTAGCACTTTTTTGTTAGTAAACTGTTAAAGTAGGTGTGAATTTACCAGCATGTCATTCAGCGTACGTTTGATATCAAGCACTAAAGGTTGAATCTTCCTATCTTGTAAGCTGTTAGTGCTAAACACTCACTTAATCCATTAGCTACTAGCTTATTGAAAAAATCAAAACAATAATAACAATGAGAATTATAATTCTAGCGGGTATGCTTTTCTTAATGAGCTTTCAAATGAATGCGCAGGGTATCGAGTTTTTTGATGGAACCTGGGAAGAAGCATTGGCAAAAGCTAAAGCAGAAGAAAAGATTGTTTTTGTAGATGCTTACACCACCTGGTGTGGACCCTGTAAGCGTATGGCAAAAAATGTGTTTACACTTCCTGAGGTTGGAGAATTTTACAATGCGAATTTCATCAACATGAAAATCGATATGGAGAAAAAAGCAGGACGTGCTTTTCAGCAAAAATATCCGGTGACAGCTTTTCCTACTTTTTATTATATAGATGAAAAAGGAGAAACAGTGTTGACGACAAAAGGTGGTCGTTCACCAGAGGACTTTATCGGACTGGGAAGATCCGCTGTTGGTAAAATAGATCGCAGTACTGATTTTGTGGCTGCCTATGAAAAAGGAGATCGTGATCCAGAATTGGTTTACAATTATGTACGTGCCTTGAACAAAGCAGGTAAACCCAGTTTGCGCATCGCAAATGACTATATCAAAAGTCAAAAAGATTTGACTACTCCTCAAAACTTAAAGTTTATTTTAGAAGCAACGACTCAAGCAGATTCACGTATATTTTCTTTGTTGATTAAGAATAGACAAGCCATTGAAAAAATTGCATCTAAAGAAGAGGTTCGCGATAAAATAGAAAATGCATGTAGAGCTACACTTGGTAAATCTATTGAATATGAGAGTGAAGATTTATTTGCGGAAGCTAAAGAAAAAATGAAGGACAACTGTCCAGAAGAATGTAAGGAGTTTGCAATGAGAGCAGACATGCAATACTATAATGAAACGAATCAGCCAGACTTGTATGTTAAGTCTTGTAACACTTTTGCAAAGAAAGCCATTAAAAAAGACGGCGATGAACTGGCGTCACTAGCAATGGCAATGACTGGCGCTTTTAGTAAGAATAAAAAAGTATTGGCTGCTGCCGAAAAAATTGCAAGTAAATCTGTAAAAGAAGGAAAAAAAGCAAAGCACTATTTTACCTACGCTGAAATCCTAAATAGAAACGGTAAGAAAAAAGATGCATTAGCTGCAGCTAAAAAATGTGTAGCACTGGCTGCTGACAATCCGAGAGAAAAGCAACGCGCAGAACAATTACTAAAAATTATCGAAAACGGATAAGTAGTTGAATCGTTTCGAACGTTTGTTAAACTTCCAAAGTTTGATAAACGTATCAAATAAAATAAAACGCGTTCTAGCATAAATAAAAAGCAAACGATAAAATCATAGAAGCATTTTGGAAACATCCAAACACTTCACAAATAAAAGAAAATGAAAAAAGTATTATTCCTACTCGCGATTTTGAGTATTTCAACGTCAACTCTTTTTGCACAAGCAGGAGAAGGTATGACCTTTCATAAAGGTACCTGGGCTGCTGCGTTAGAAACAGCTGCGAAGGAAAACAAATTAGTGTTTTTAGATGCCTATACGACTTGGTGTGGACCTTGTAAAAAAATGACAAGAGAAACATTTACTCAAGCTGAAGTAGGAGCGTACTACAATAAGAATTTCATCAATGTAAAAATGGATATGGAAAAGGGAGAAGGTATCGGCCTTGCTCAAAAGTACAGCGTAATGGTGTACCCAACCTTACTTTTTATTTCACCTGACGGAGCCATCGTACACAGAAGCGCAGGTTATCATACCACGCCTCAGTTTTTGGAATTAGGAGCCATTGCCAATGATCCATCCAAACGAATGTCAGCTATGGATGATCGTTACAAAGGTGGTGATCGCGATCCTGACTTCTTACTCAACTATGCAATGACAAAGTTTGAAGTGCAAGATGGCAGCCACGAAAGCATTGCAGAAGAATATATGAACACACAGGAAGATTGGAGTACTGAAGATAACATGAAAATGATTTTTAACTTTGTATCAAGTCCTGATTCAAAACTTTTCGAGTACATCCTCGATAACAAAAAAGCATTCTACAATGTAGTAGGAGAGGCTCCGGTTACACAGACTATCCAAAACATGATTTTCTCGCAAGTGCAGGGAGGTGATGCCAAGTCTGTTTTCGAACAAGTAGATAAATTATACAAAAAAGTATACCCAGAAAAAGCGGAGAAACTATCCGCTCAGTTTCGCCCAGCCTACTACCGCCAAGCAGGTGACCGTGAAAACTATGCGACATCGCAACTGAAGTATTTCAAAAAATACCCAAGCAAAGATTGGGAAGAATTGAATGAAGCAGCTTGGACTTTTTACCGAGTAGCAGAAGATAAGAAGCATCTTAAAAAAGCACTAAAGTGGGCAAGGAAGTCCGTCAAGATGAACAATCAATTTATAAACAACGATACGGTTGCTGCACTATACTTCAAATTGAAGAAAAAGAAAAAAGCATTAAAATATGCGAATAAAGCGATTGCTTTAGCAAAAGAATCGGGTAACGATTATTCTGACACGACTAAGCTTTTAGAAGATATTGAAAAGTTATAAAAACCTCCTTGTAGGTTTTGTTGCAAGCCCCTGATTGGTAGTCCAGTCAGGGGCTTGTTGTTTTTACTGAAAGAGATAAGCCTCAACTCTGATTGACGAATCAACCGAGCCATATTTGGGTGTACTAATATGAATTGTCATCCTGAGCGTAGTCGAAGGATAGACAGAATAAACCACAAGGAATTTCGAGCGTAGTCGAGAAATCTACCTCCGTTTGAAGCAATATTCCTCGACTTACTACTCAGTTTTTTACGCTAGGCTACTCGAACCCCCCAACCTTTGATGAGCTGATCGCTCTGCTACGTTCAGGATGACAAACCACCAAAACAACTTCACTTCCTAAGTAAAATAATCGATATTCGATAAAAATCAATACAAGCGTATCGCATTTCGCAACCAAAGCCCCTCCAAACTCCCGCATCTTGTGATAGAATCAAAACAAAATCACATGTTGTATCAAATGTTATTAGTCATCTTCCGGTTTGCTTTAAAGCAGTACTTTAAGCACATTAACGTGTACTTTGAAGAAAAACTACCTGCAGATCGGCCTGTATTATTTGTTGCCAATCATCAAAGCGCCTTCATGGATGCCATCGTAATTGGAACTCAGATAAACCGACAATTGCATTTTGTCTCAAGAGGAGAGTCCTTTGACAAAGGTTGGAAACGTTGGATTTTAAGTAAGTTCAACATGCATCCGATTTACCGAAAAGAATTTACTCCTGAGTTGACAAAGAAAAACCCAGAAGCCATTCAAGCTTTTCAGGATTTGCTAAAAAGCGGAAAATCAATCTTGATCTTTCCGGAAGGCATCAGCGAAACAAGTCCACGACTCAATCAAGTAAAAACTGGAGCTGCTCGCATCGTACTGGGGGCTGCAGCGATAGGAGAGGAAGCTCCATTGTTGATTCCAATCGGTTTGAACTATACCAACCCACATCAATTTCGTTCAGAGTTGACGGTCAACTTCGGAGCTCCCATTGATGTGTCAAAATATCAACAAGCTTATTTAGAAGATGAAAAGGCAGCCGTGAAGTCTCTGACAACTGAAGTCACTAGTGAGTTAGAACGGCTCACCTTAGACATCCCTGATGAGGAATTGGAGTATGTTGTCAACTCAGTAAAATCAATTTACGAAGAAGAGTTGTTAAAGGAAGATTTCATTTGCCAAAAAGAACAGCGAAGAGTTTTTAATGTGCGAAAGGAATTAATCTCAGCAGCGCAGCATTTTAATTTCTACGCACCGTTTCGCCTGACGCATTTGACGCTACACGTAGAACATTATAAAAAAATGTTGTTGAATTATGGTGTGAAAGATAGTTGGTTGAAACCAGTTAAAAACGAGAAGCGTCACTTCATGGCTTCTAATGTTATTTTCTTAGTGATGACTTTTCCAGTTTTTATTTTTGGATTTGTGAATCATGCGATACCATTATTTTTGTCAAAAAAGCTAACTAAGAAAAGTTTGACGCGCCCAGATTTTAAAGGATCCTTGCAATTGTCATTTGGTGTTTTGTTTTGCATCATCTGCTATACAGTACAAGCGCTAGGAGTTTATTATTTCGTTGGTGCTTGGGAAACGAGTTTGTTGTATTTGGTTTCGCTACCAATGGTCGGAAAGTTCAGTTTAGTCTATTTAGACTTTTACAAAAATGTGAAAGCAGAATGGGAACGTCACTATTTTCGTGAATCTAGAGAAGAGGTCATCCAGTATTTGCAGGAAGAGAGAATGCGTTTGATTGAACTGCTGAATGGTGTGCGTAGTGATTATTTGGCTACTCGGTAGGGGGAAGTCCGAAGACGGGAGTCTGAAGTCCGAAGTTTCCCTCTAACGTAGGAGAGCCCGCTAACGTAATTTACATTAGCGGGCTCTCTATATTGCGGGAAACTTCGGACTCCCGTCTTCGCAGGTTGACCGCTAAGTCAGTTCTCTGAATATTTAGCTGCATCGCTTTTAGGAAATTTTTTAAATGTAAAACCGCAAAATGATAAAGTCAAAATGTAAAAGTATCCGAAAATCGCGCCTTCCTGGCGTAGCATGTCATTCGTGGGTAACTTTTACATTTGGACTTTTGCGGTTTTACATTTAGACCCTGTTCCGAATGCCAAATTCAATTAACGGTCAGCCTGTTCGGACTTCGGTCTACTTCTTCCCACTCATCTATATCCCAATTTTTAAATACACCGGACAATGATCCGAATGCACCGCATCATTCATCTGATAGGCCTCCTTAATTTTATCTTTCATATTATCACTTACCGATTGGTAATCGATCCGCCAGCCTTTGTTGTTGGCGCGAGAGTTGGCACGATAGCTCCACCAGCTGTATTGTTCCATTTCTGGGTTGAGGTGTCGGAAGGCATCTGTGAAACCATTGTCTAACCACTTAGTCATCCACTCGCGTTCTTCAGGCAAAAAGCCAGAAGTTTTTTTATTGCTTTTAGGATTGTGAATATCCATCTCAGTATGCGCGATATTGTAATCACCAACGATGATGAGTTTCGGACGCTCTTTTTTCAGTTCCTGAATCCACTTATAAAAGTCGTCTAAGAAATCAAATTTAAAAGCCTGCCGTTCGTCACCGCTAGTTCCAGAAGGGAAGTAACAATTCAGTAAAGTCCAGTCGCCAAAATCAGTGCGAAGAATACGACCTTCGCGATCGTACTTTTCAATGCCACAACCAATCACTACGTTGTCTGGTTCCTTTTTAGAAAAAGTAGCGACGCCACTATAACCTTTCTTCTCAGCGTCATGCCAGTGGCAAGCCTTGTAGCCAAGTTTTTCAAAAAGTTCTAGTGGTGCCTGTTCTTTTGTTGCCTTTACTTCTTGGAAACAAAGCACATCAAATTTGTGAGGTGCCAACCAATCGGTCAGCCCCTTCTTTGACGCTGCACGGATACCGTTAACGTTGTAGGATATAATTGTAGTAGCCATTAATAATAGCTTTAAGTAGGGTGTGGAAATAGTACGTTTGTAAAACTAAGTAGTGTTTCGAAGCGGGAGGGATATTTCTCTTTCCCGGGGTTTAATCTGAGATTAATCTTAAGAAAGCATTTGAGTTTTTCCTTAAGCTGGTCAAAGATAGAAAAATATTTTTGCTGTAAAAGCCAAACTTAAATTTCTACTAGTGATGTGGATAACTTTTTTTTTCACTTCTTGGTTTTTCTCCAGAAAAAGAAGAAGGTCGTTTTTTGAACGATAAACTTATTGGTATTTTTTTAGTGTTTAAACAGATAGAACTATTGGACACATTGTTTTATTATGGAAAACAAAATTCAATAAAATATATTTAATAAACTTTCGTTTGATTTACGAAGGGTCCAAGAAAGACTTTTCAAAACCTATCTACAAGATGTACAAAACAAGTCATTGCTTTCACTAGCGTTGAGAAAGTACATCAAAAAAAATCATAAAATCATAAGCAAGTTTTGCTGACTGATGCGCCAACTTTGGTTCTCCCAAACCAAGGTCCGTACAGTCAATCCCATTGAGCATTTTTCGATAATAAATTTTT
>CALGLS010000321.1 GCA_937959375.1 uncultured Saprospiraceae bacterium | reverse complement strand
ATTGAAGCGGATAGAGATATGGCCACTTATCTCCACGAACATTATCCTGATTTAGAAGGTAAAATTATACGAGAAGATTTTTTGAAAGTTGATTTGAGGAAGGTGCTTGGTGAAGAGCCATTTGCTATTATTGGTAATTTTCCATACAATATCTCTTCTCAGATCCTTTTTAAAATGTTGGAGTATAAAGAATTGGTTCCTGAGTTGGTTGGGATGTTTCAAAAAGAAGTGGGAATGAGGGTAGCAGCACCTCACGGTAGTAAAGTCTATGGAGTGATTAGTGTATTGATCCAAGCTTATTACGAGCCTTTCTTTCTGATGGATGTTGACAAATCAGAATTTGATCCACCACCAAAGGTACAATCGGTTGTTATTCGCTTAAAGCGAAAAGCATCGCAGGACCTCGGTTGTGATCATAAGTTATTTCGATCTGTTGTAAAATTGGCTTTTAGCCAAAGACGTAAAATGCTTCGCAATACGATGAAGTCATTTGTAAAAGGGAATGAAATGTTACAAGAAGACTTCTTTAGGCAACGACCTGAGCAATTATCCGTAGAAGACTTTGTACAATTGACCAATCGGATAGCGGCTAATCTTCCTGAAGATGATTAAGGGAACTATTATGACTTAGCTTTGTTTGTCATAAGAGACCGCTTTGCTGTCAGATCGCTGCGCCTGCCAGTGGCAGGCTGGCTGAGAGATCATTCGGCCTCGGTGAGGCCTCATTGAGAGATCGCTTCGCTGAGAGACTTCCTTCTAACGTAGCTCCGCAGTTGGTGAACACGATCGAGAGAAGTCTCTCAGCGAAGCGGTCTCTCAATCAAGCAAAGCTTGATGATCTGATAGTCTCGCCGAAGGCGGACGATCTGACAGCGAAGCGGTCTCAAAAAAAATGAAATTTTTTTATAATCAATAAACGTTCGAATTATGAGTTTAGAAAAAAGGATCATGACTGATCTAAAAGAAGCAATGAGATCAAAAGACCAAGCAGCTTTGCGTGGTATCCGTGCTATTAAGGCAGCGCTTCAATTAGCTAAAACAGATGGTACTGGAGATGAAATGAATGAAGCAAAGGAAATTAAAATCCTACAAAAATTGGTCAAACAACGTAAAGACTCTTTAGATATATTTGAAAAGCAAAACCGTGAAGATTTGGCTGCTGTAGAAAGAGCAGAAATTCCAGTTATCGAAAAATACCTACCTGCTCAAATGGACGAAGCAGAACTGGAAGTTATTATCAAAGGCCTAATTGAAAAAACAGGAGCATCAGGAATGAAAGATATGGGGAAAGTGATGGGAATGGCTTCTAAACAATTGGCTGGACAGGCTGATGGTAAAACTATATCTTCGATGGTTAAGAAATTACTAGCGTAGTTTTTTTAAGTGGGAAGTTGGAGGTGGGAAGTTTTTCCACTAACGCGGAGCTCCGCAGTCGAGTGTGCCTCCAACCTCCCACTCCCAACTCTACACCTCTTCACTCCCCAACACAAGTCAAAGCAATAACTGCAAAAGCAGTAGCCAACAAAGGATCGTTTTCCTTCTTATTCCCTCCCATCGGATTATAAAATGAACCCTCTTCTAGCTGCCTGTTTCTTAATAATTCAACAACTTTTTGTCGCCAATTTGATGAATGTTTCACGCTTGAATAAACCTGAGAACGAACTGAAAGGTGGTAATAAAATAGCACCTCATGCCATTGGTTTGTATCATCTAAGGGAATGCCTTGTGGATAATCCCATTTCGGATTTTCATCTAACCACTTCAAGGCTATTTGAACTGATTCCTCATTTACAGATTGGCCAGCAGCTAGTAAGCCAAGTACGCCGTCGCAGGTGGCAGTTGCATAAGATCGAAAGTAATTAGCCTCTAAACTATCTTCTGTTACAATACCTCCTTTGTTGGCGCTAAGCGTAACGGGAGAAGAGAAAAATCCGCCATCGTAAGGAATTTTACGGTGTGAAACTTTAGTAGGATGTAAACGAGATTCAGTCGGATGTTTTTGCGTTAAGCGAAAATAATAAAGTGTTTTTTCCTGAGCTTTTTTTATTCCTTTATGGCTGTTCAATGCTTGTAGTATTCGTCTGGTGTGTGAGATGTCTAACTGTCCTGTTTTGCCTTTCGGTAAATCTATTTCGCCAAAACCCCAGCCTCCATAAGCTGCATCTTTTTTTTGAAATCCACGCAATTCAACAAACTGTTGACTGAGTAGATAATCTATCATTTTTTTAATTAGCCATTCATCTTCCTCTAGATTTATTTGGTCTAAAACCATCAAGGCATATGCTGTTGCATGGTTTGGATAATCTAAAAGATTAGAATCAGAAAGGCCTATAATTCCTTGCTCGTTGATGTGGGATCGAATAAACTTTAATGCCCGATTTATTTGTGACTCAGTGGGCTGATAAACCTCGGTCGGAACTTGCAAAAGCGTATGCAAAATAAAGGGCGTTAATGATTCACCACCTTTCAAAACAGGATGTGTACTACTGTGCCAACCTCCATTGGCCGATTGTTGATTCCATAAGTATTGACAGGACTTTTTTAGTAATTGAATGTCTAGCCGATCTCCCTCTAGTCGCGAAGGACAAGTAGTGTTTAACAAGCTTGTAATCAAAGTTAGTGTAATTAGAAATTGGCGCATTTTTTCATTTTGTTAGAACGATCAAAATCGGGGGCAGGTCGATTAGGAATTCATCATCACAATAATCATGAAAGGGGGGAGTTCTGTCTAATAAAAACTTACTCAGTTTTTATCTCGATCATTTTTACTGGACCATTTGATTCTTCTGTACAAAGTGAGGGACTTATGTAATTGGTGTAAATGAGTAGGCCAAAAAAGGCAAGCAATGCCAGGGCCATGAAAAGTTTTACTTTTTTCATAGATCAAAAATTTTGTGAATGAAGTTGTTTGAAAGTGGAGTTTGAAATTGTTAGTGAGTCATCATCCTATTTTCAAACAACTTCAATAAATAAGCAGAGTGGGGTTTTGCTCGGCCTGTTATGAATTGTATTTATCTTTAAGATGTGAAAGCGAGATAAAATGGTGTATGTAGTTGTTTGTTTTATTAAAATTAGAGCTCTATTTACCAGTCATATTTTTCGTAATTTCGCGGAATAAACAACTTCTAAAACAAAAGGATATGAATTACTTCCGATATTTATTGGCTTGTGTTTTTAGTATACTGTTACTTTTATCTTGTAAAGAAGAAGCGCAAGTTGCTGAAATCGTTATCACAAATGGAAATATTGTTACGATGGATCCTGATCAACCAAGGGCAGAGGCCGTCGCCATAAAAGGGGATCGCATAGTTGCAGTAGGCTCAAGTGAAGAACTCAAATCTTGGACAAAGGAATCTACCAAGGTAATTGATGCAAAAGGTCTTTTCGTAATGCCCGGTTTTATTGAAGGGCATGGTCACTTCACTGGTGTTGGCTCTAGCCTTATTAATCTCAATCTTTTGAATTCTAAAAATTGGAATGAAATCGTTGCACAAGTTGCTGAGAAGGTGAAAAACGCAAAACCAGGCGAATGGATTATTGGTAGAGGCTGGCACCAAGAAAAATGGGATGAATCATTAGAACGTCAAATTGAAGGTTATCCTTTTCATGATGAACTGAGTGCGATTTCACCAGACAATCCAGTATTGCTTTCTCACGCAAGTGGACATGCTTCATTCGCCAATAAAAATGCAATGGATCTAGTTGGGCTGTCAAAAGAAACACCAGAACCAAGTGGTGGTCATATCATACGAGATAGTAATGGTGAAGCAATTGGTGTCTTTGAAGAACGAGCAGAGGATTTTTTGTGGAAAGCGTATCAAGATTACTACGATCAATTATCAAAAGAGGAACAGAAAAAAGAATGGCTAAAAGGCGTTCGATTGGCAGAGCAGGAATGTTTGTCAAAAGGAATTACTTCTTTTCAGGATGCGGGCTCAAGTTATGAAGACATTGCTTGGTTTAAAGAATTGGCAGAAAAAGGAGAATTGAATTTGAGACTCTGGGTAATGCTTCGACATTCCTATAAAGAGATGAATGGAAATCTCGATGGCTTTCCAATTGTCAATGCTGGAAATCATTTCTTTACGATGAAAGCGATTAAGACGGAAGTAGATGGTGCATTAGGTGCACGTGGAGCGTGGTTGCTAGATCATTATCACGACAAGCCGGGACACTTTGGTCAAAACACAACAACTATTGAAGAGGTAACGAACATCGCGGACCTTGCATACGAAAACGACATGCAACTCTGCGTACATGCCATAGGTGATCGCGCCAATAGAGAAGTGTTGGATATTATGGAAAAGAATTTTAAAAAGAACCCAAATAAGAAAGACCTACGTTGGAGAATAGAACACGCGCAACATTTGAACCCTGAGGATATCCCTCGATTCAAAGAGCTTGGCGTGATTGCATCTATGCAAGGCATTCACTGTACCTCAGATGCTCCATTTGTAGTAGATAGATTGGGAGAAGAACGCGCTCGAACTGGGGCCTATGCATGGCGCGCTTTGCTAGATGAAGGAGTAGTGATTGCCAATGGGACCGATGCTCCGGTAGAAGATGTTAGTCCAATAGCTTCATACTATGCTTCGGTTTCGCGAAAGCGTGTTGACAATAAAATGGTATTTTTCGCAGAGCAGGCAATGACTCGTCAAGAAGCATTGTATGCATACACTTTAGGAAATGCCTATGCAGCTTTCGAAGAAAAACAAAAAGGCTCTTTGGAAGAAGGTAAGTTGGCGGATTTGGTCATCTTGTCGAAAGACCTTTTGAAGTGTAGAGAAGAAGAAATCATTTTCACAGATGTATTGATGACGATGGTTGGTGGAAAGATTAA
>CALGLS010000320.1 GCA_937959375.1 uncultured Saprospiraceae bacterium | reverse complement strand
CTTTTCTTCGCCAACTAATGAAAGCTCACCAAACACCTCTCCCTGACTTAGTATTGCTTTAGTAATTTCTTTACCAGAATCTGCATAATTTCCTATTTTAACCCGACCAGAAGTCAGGAAAAATATTTTATCAGAAAGCTCCTCAGGCAAATAGATATAATCTCCTTTTTTTAATACCCGTTGTGCGTGAGTATCCTTTGAATCCCCTAATTTCTTTGGACAGAAAATTCCTGTTACATCTATGTTTTCTAAATACCAAAATGATTGATCGCTCATATTCGTTAATTTTTTCAAATATCAAATTGAAGCCATTTGGGGCTGTATATTATTTTTAGTTCGCAAGCTCTATATAAAATGGGTGATGATATTGCCGCCTAAGTAGAAAGGGTCGGCATAGCAACTTGTACGAAAATTACTATAAGATAAAAAAACAGAGATTGCAACTGATATGTTTAACTCAAAGGCTTAAATCTATTCAAATTGTCTTTGACTGTGCAATTGAAAGAGTGAATGCAACTGAAAGTACCTTTACAATTTAAAAACGGCAAGGAGATTACTCTCCCTCTAATTTTAAATCAAAGCGTTCTCTGAAATCATCCAACAGCGGATTCAGCGCTCGCATTTGATTGTACTTTTCTTTATCATTGATAGGTCGCTTAGGTTTTTTCGTCATGTCCTGAGGTGCCATCGTTGGGTCAACCTTGACATTTAAAACCAGCTTACTATTTCGTAATTCCTTTCTTAAGTGAGGCATCAGTTCTAACTCTTCCTGTATCATTGACTTTGACATCCTACTCCCCACAGAAACAGTAATATTACTACCCTCCACCTTAAAGGCAACTCTTTTCAGGGCAACTTTTACTGACTGTGATTTCATTTGATTTAAGAAACTCATCCAAGCTGCTTCCACATCTTCCTGCGTCAGGTTCTCTTGATTTACATGTTGAGATGCCTCATTATTGACTTCTTCTTCCAACTCGTCCAAACTTGGCAATTTGGTCATCTTCATAGCAGAACCGGTCTGCACATCAGGTTTCAAATTTTGCACTGCCGGCATATTGATAGGTTTAGCAGCAGGAGGGCTTGTCACTTTTTTCTCTTCCTGATTCGAAGGATTTAGCGGGACCTCTGGTTCTCGAACATTTTCGACAGGCATAGATGCTTCGTAAGTTACATCTTTTTCTCCCACCTTCGTTTTTGTTTGAGATACGCTTGCAGTAGTTGTGATTGGCGCAGAAGCTCTTCTTTCCGCTACGACAGGAGGACTCTTAAATGCCGCCACTGCTCTGTTGATATAAGCCATTTTTATCAGCGCCATTTCTACATGTAGCCGTTTGTTGCGTGCCATACGATAGTTGACATCACAATCATTTCCGATATTCAATGCTGTTAGTAAAAAGGCAGCCGGTGCTTTAGCAGCTTGTTCTTTGTACATCGCTTTCAATTCATCACTTACCTGAAGTAGACCGAGTGTTTGTTCATCTTTACAAACCAACAAATTACGCATGTGCTCAGACAAACCCATTACGAAGGTATCTTCCTCAAATCCTTTTCGCAAAACGTCATCAAAAACAACCATCACTTTCGACATGTCTTCTACCATCAACGCATCTACTACTTTGAAAAAGTAATCGTAGTCGAGTACATTTAGACTTTCTATAACTGACTTATAAGTTAAGGTACGACTACCACCTTCGTCAACATTTAACGAACTAACAATTCGATCAAAGATGGACAAGGAATCACGAAGTGCTCCATCTGCTTTTTGACCAATGATATGCAAAGCATCTTTATCAGCTGTAATATTCTCTTGCTTACAAATCTCCTGCAGGTGGCTCACCATTGCTGGCACCTGAATTCGACGGAAGTCAAAGATTTGACAACGAGAAAGTATGGTAGGTATAATTTTATGTTTTTCGGTCGTAGCCAAAATGAAGATGGCGTACGGCGGTGGCTCTTCTAAAGTCTTCAAAAAGGCATTGAAGGCCTGTTGAGAAAGCATGTGAACCTCATCAATAATGAATACTTTATATTGACCTTGCTGTGGCTGAAAACGCACCTGTTCGATTAGCGCACGAATATGGTCCACAGAGTTATTAGAAGCCGCATCCAATTCAGTAATATTGAAAGAGGCATTGTCATTGAAAGATTGGCAAGAACCGCAAGTATTACAAGCTTCGTGATCCTTACCTAAGTTTTGACAATTTAGAACTTTAGCTAATATCCGGGCACAGGTCGTTTTACCAACTCCTCGTGGTCCACAAAATAGGAAAGCATGGGCCAATTTGTCATTTTGCAAGGCATTTTTGAGCGTCTGAGAGACGTGCTCCTGCCCTACTACTTCGTCAAAACGAACGGGTCTGTATTTACGTGCTGATACTACAAAGTTACTCATAGCCTAAAGGTACAAAATGCTGGCTAAAAGTCTGAAGGAATTGGAAATTGAATATGTGACTGGAAGTTGGAGGTGGGAAGCTCACTCGATCGCGGCGCTCCGCAATAGAAGGAAACTTCCCACTCCCCACATCCAACTTCCCACCTCTACTACTTCAATACGACCTTAGACGAACCAATATTTCCTTTAGCATCTTCAACTTGTAGTAAATACAAGCCCGCAGGCAAATGCGCTACATCAAGGCGATTGGTTAATCCTACATCAATAGTTCTTTCCATCACAAGCTTACCAGCTGCACTCATTAATGACAGTTGATATGATGATGCAAGTTCTGTTTTCAACAATACATCAATGTATTCATCCGCTGGGATTGGATTGATCTCTAAGGAAACTCCTGGCAATACACGTTCTACTGAACCAACAAGTACATCGACTTCAGAAGTCACGGTATTCGTAAAGCAATCGTTGCTTATGGTCAACGCCACATCATAGACTCCAGCAGTTGAGAACATATGCGATGGATTTTCTTCGGTGCTTGTCGTTCCATCACCAAAGTCCCAAAAGTAAGTTAGACCATTGGTACTGGTATTCATAAACTCTACGACATTATCATTTTCTTGCCAGTTAAAATCGGCGCTGATAAGTAGATTCGTTTCTATCGTCACGTTGCCCATTACACCTTGACTCAAATTGTAATATGAGCCACTTGCTGAATTTTCTAATTTCATTGCGCGAATCATATACTCATACTCCGTTTGAAATACTAAGCAAGGATCGGTATAAGTAGTTTCGACAATTAGCTCTTCATTTACGCGTTCAAAATTATCTTCACCAACTACCTTTCGGTAAACATGGTATCCCATAACAGCATCTGCAGAAGCAGTCCAATTTAACACAGCACTTGCATTATCTTCTACCACCGTTACATCTGCTACTGGATCTACAATATGCATCCGAAGAGAAGGATCTCCCATCAACGCAATATGAACTAAGCGACCTCCAAAAGTCGTATCTTGTACCCAATCTGTAGATGTATTTTGCGTAAGCAAAACACCATATCCAATGTTTTCACCCAATGCCATATGTTGGAATTGAAAATTTGGTCGACCTGACCATACATTGGTTAATGTAGAACCAGATGCTAGAGCGGAACGCAGCAAATTATCTTGTGAATCCCAGTCACCAAAGTAACTTCCAAAAAGCATGGTAAATACCGTTTGTAATGGATCCGCTGCTAAAGCTGCTGTTGTTGTTACGTTATTACAACTAGTATACGTTCCACCTCCACAACCATAAGACCACAGATATGCTTCTGTATTTAAAAGCGTAAAGTCTTCGTCATACACTTCGGTTGCTCCAAACATGTTAGTAAAGTTTCGATAAGCACTTTGTGCAAAACCTTCTGGCAAACCTACAAAGTTATTTTCGACAAGACCTCTGTTAGGCATCGTAAATTCCTTATGACGGAATTCGTGATTTTTATTTAAATAGTTTTGCAACAAGGTAGTTTCGTCATCTGCAAAAGCAGGTAAATTATGAAAATCAATACGCCCTACTTGAAGTTCAATATCAGAAGCGATAAAACTTTGGTCATATTTACCATCACCTGGTACATTGTGATTACGAGTTAGATTCGCAGTTGTATTATTCACAGATTGATCAGTCCAAGCACCATCCATATCCCCATAAAAAGCATCCGCAGGCCAAGCTCCTTCGTGATCTTCGTGTCCATCAGGATAAAAATTTCCTGAATACGGTACTGGTACATGTCCTAATAATAAAACAGCTTTCACATTGGTCGCATCTGCATTATAAATATCAACGATACTTGTCTTCACATCAGCTACAGCGGCTGTTGGGCTTACATCAAAACGGACTACGGCCCAACCATCTCCACGCATATCACTCATCAACTGTTCAATTTCTGTAGAAAGCGCTATTGCCTGTGTTTCGTCTACCACTAAAATTAGTTTTCCACGTTGCTCTACGGCTTCTATTTCAAAACCAGCATTGATGCTTCCCTCTCCTTTTATTGGTGCATTTTTCACGATTCTATATTCATAGCTAACACCGGGCTCTACATTTGTGTCTTCGTAGGTATTTGTTGGATAATCAACCGTCCCTAAAGAAAACCCCCAATTAGCCGTTCCTTTAACACGACGAAAAACTTGAAAATTTATAGCTGGCTGGCTAACCCAATTAAGGTGAATGGCTCCAGGCGTACTCTGTACATCTGCAGTTACCTGAACGGAGCGTTCGAGCGCCCAGTCTTGTGCTTGCGCTGTAGAAAAACATAGAAAAGCAAAGAAGATTAGTAAGATCTGTCTCATGGGTGAATAGTTTAAGTGAATTAAGAAAGTGCTTATACCTAGAAAAAAATCGTATTTGAGCACTTGTAGTTTTTGAAGGTGTTATATCAAAGATAACACTTTTTTCATATGGAAGTTGTTTTAAAATAGAATGATGATTTTCTTGTAAATCATTGATCCTCATTACTTCACTTAAATATTTTCACCGTAGCTATAGCTACGAAAAAA
>CALGLS010000319.1 GCA_937959375.1 uncultured Saprospiraceae bacterium | reverse complement strand
GTTCTTTAACAAATCTTGCTAAAGAACTTTTTCTTATTCTATCAACACCTTGAAATCTGCACTGACTTCATATGAAAGTGAATCTGACCAATCCGTCAAGGTTCCTTCCATTGTACCAATCATAAACTCTCCAACTTCTCCTACGGGAGTAATGTCAAAATCGAGGGTGTTGCAATCAAAGGTTCCTTCACAACTTAAAGAATAAGAGAAATTATCATTGGCTATCATGTAAACATTGTGGAAGTCGAGAGCACCAGGGTCAGAAACAGACTCGTCACCAATGAAGCTTACAGCAAAATCGTTTGAGATGATGCCAGATATTTCGAAGGTAGTATTACCAACATAAGTTGCCATTGGATCAGGTAAAGAAAACGAAAACCCATCAATGGTGTAATTAAGATATTCCGTAAGATCTGTACAGGCTTGAACATTCCCCACTTCAATATCATTACTAGTAACGTCAATTGATTGTTCCGTACTTTCTGTCAAATTGTCGAAGTCAAAACCTGTCAGTGTAATTTCAGTTGCGCTACAAAGACTAATGGTGTTGTTGAAAACGCCATTAGCATCTATCTGTAAAATACTTGAACCTGCACCATACTCAACATATAGATAACCATTGGAAACAGGATTGTTATCACAATCAACTAAGGTTCCATTGATAGAAATAGTCGAGCTGGAATCGTCAATCGAAATTTCAGGAATAGAACTGTCTGAGGAGAAGGGACCAATCTCAGCGGTGTAAAGTACATTGTTACAATGATCTAAGACACTAATGGTTAGTGGGACGTCATTAGGCACCGCGCCTTGGTAAATACCATCTTGGTTTGTTTGTCCAGTACCTGTTGTTGCGTTGGAAATATCTGTAATGACAACTGTTAGATTTTCAATTCCAATGCGACCTTTGCCAGTCACCAAGCCATCAATAATAATAAAGTTACTAGGCACATCATAATTCCAAAACGAAAAGTGGCTGACCGTTCCAACATATTTATCACCTTCCAAAGTAGCTTGACCTTCTTCGATCCAACGTCCGCTAGATTCATCAAAATGCCAAAGTGGGATGCTTGCAGGTGCATTGGCTAACAATGCAGCAGGGATGTTAACTTCAATAGTAGCAGATTCGCCATCAGCAATATTTAATGCTTCGCCGTTATCACTCTCTAATTCAACTCCAATCATACCATAGGTGGTTAGTTGTACTTCTTCATTTGCAGTGTTGGTTGCTCTGAGGTCACCAGGCATGAGTTGAGCAAGGTTTGCAGCGGTAGGGTCAAGCCAAGTTGCGTAAACATTTACATTACCCGAGTAATTATTACCGTTTGCATCTTTAATGCCATTGGCTGGTAGCTGTACAGATGCTCCTCCATTAAAAGCAACGGTGCCACCATCTCCCGCATTAAATGATCCGGATAGCGTTTTTTGCGTCATAATGAAATTCGAAAAATTTTGCTTGTTCAACTGAGAACGTACAAATGTTGAATTGTTGAAGTATCCTTCTTTTTCGGCAGTGACCAAGCTACCTTTTGAACTAATCTCTACATTCTTAAACGTAAAAAATCCATTCTCATCGGTTGTGGTTGTGTTGGTGTTCATACTAACCAGAACGTCTGCTAGTGGAACGTTAGACTGATCTTTGATGATACCAGAAATACTTCCATTAATCAATGTTTCTGTTGTATCGGAAGGGGAATCGTCGTCATCTTTTTTACAAGCGGTGAATAGTACTGCCGTTAGTAATAAAAATGTTAGGGCTGTTTTTAGTTGCTTCATTTTTTTTGGATTTTACGTTTGTTAGTATAAAGATCGAACTCAGATTTTGTATTGAGGTGCTTTAATAGGGTAGACGGGTAAAAATGAATTGGGGTTAGGTGGAAACGGAAGAAAGAATGTAAGCTGGTAGGCATTTGGTATAGATCGGGGATTTTAACTTTGTTCAGGATGTGAAAATAGGTAAACTTCCCACTTCCCACTTCCCACTTCCCACTCCTAGAAGAGTCTGAAAAGAAGTTTACCAACCTCCAGCATAAGCCAAATTCTCTTTTCCTTCTACTTCAAGATAAGTGTGCTTTAAAGCAAGTATTTGTCGAATGTGGAGGTAGTCGTGTGCCAGCCAATTGTGTAGAAATTGTTGAGCACTGACCTTTCCAAATTCAGGATGAATGTAATGGTTGTCCCATCTGGCATTCTTGAGTGATTTTAACCAAACGATTGAAGCTTGACGTGCGCTTAAGAAAGCGTTTAGACGCTCTTGATAATCTTGTGTTGCATAATTTCTGGACAGCACCCAAGCTTCCGGATCAATGCTGGGCATGGGCTTTTCAGGATGTTCCAAAAGGTGCTGGGTTCGATATCGAAAATCGTCTAACTCCTCATCGTATAAGTGGCAGATGATTTCCAGTAAATTCCACTTGCCTGGTTTAGTACGCCAGAGGTAAGCGTTTTTGCTTTGATTGCTAAATAGACTTTTGAAAACCTGATAGTTGTTTTCTAACTCGGCAATAATGTGTGCGTTCATTTTTTTATTTTCCGAAAAGGTAATAAAAAAAGAGCACCTGCCGTAACAGATACTCTTTGAAAAAACTTCGATCATTATTCTTTTACTTTGTCCAGTGATATCGAACACCGACTTGTAAGCCAACATTCAGATATTTTTGGTCAAGTGTATTTTCTTTACTTGTTATAGAACTCAGGTGATACTTAATACTTGGGCTTGCCCAAATACTGAAGGTGTCATTGAGACGATAGCTAAGACCAGTTGCAGCAAGTAGGCTGAATCCTGTTCTAGGTTTGAACAAATCAGGATTGTCTTCCAGTCGGATAGCTTCACCCTCTGTATTGTTGATTTCACCTCTTGCTTTAAACCAAAGATTCATAGAGACACCAGCTTCAATAAACCAGCTCAATTTTTTATCTGCTTTGGCAGAATTGTAACCAACTAAAATAGGAATGTCAATGCTGTGATAGCGATTGTATCTTCTTTTGTTGTTCCAAAAGTTGATTAGATTATTTTGATTTCCAAATGAGCTCGTAGAGTCACCATCCTGAGTAATGACAATCGCTACTATTTGGTTTGGGTCAATTATAATAGAATCCCAAGAGGTGTAGAGTTCATAGCGCTCGTTGATTTGTTCGTATTCTGCACCTGACTTTAAATAGAATCCACTGCGGTGTTGAGCCATGAAATCTAGATTAAGGCGCACAGCGTCGAGTGAGGTTTCTAGATCGTTTCGTGATTGCAAGTAGTCGTTGTTAGTTGACTCGCGCGCAGAGAGTGTTCGCGGGGCTGTTCCATAAGTGAAGGCCAGTCCGTTGGAGAAAGTCCAGTTGTTGTCTATTAGTTTATAGCTCTCTTTGTACCTGTAATTAGGGAAATTCTTTTTTTCTTTTTGATTTTCAATAAACTCATTTGAGATGTCTTGATCTTTTAAAAGGAAGTCAAGATTTGAAATAAGTAGCAACTCACTTTTCGCGAAGGCGATGGTATTTACTTCAGAAGTGTTTGAATTTTTTTCCTGTTTGCCAGTAGGCAATTCATTGTTCTTTGTGTTGGCATTTTTTTGTTCAACTATCGTTGTTGAAGTGTTTGATGATGGCTTGTTCGAGTTAAGGTGCACATCAGTATTTACTGAAGGAGTCGTTGGTAGTTTTGGGGTCTTAGTATCATTGGTGCTTGCATCAGTTGTTTTTGTTTTAGCTGTAGCTAAACGCTCACTATTGTTCGTTACGTTATTTGCTGTTTGTTCTGTTTCAGAATTATTTGTAGTCTTTGGTTTTGAATAATCTGACTTCGTTAAAGCGTTTTTATTAGCAAACTCATTTGGTGTTTTTTCTTCAGTAGGTACCTTAGAAGATGGCGTCGTTTCGTCAGATAAATGTGTTGAGTTAGAACTAGAACTTAAGGACGAGTTTGAGTTTGAGTTTGTATTTGTATTTGTATTTGTATTTGAGATTGTATTTGCGCTCGTATTCTCTATTGGATTTTCATTGCTAGTCAAAGTGTTGTCATCGTTGTTCAAAGTATAGTAAGTATAAAGCAGTCCAAGGCTAGTTAAAAGCAAAGCTCCGGCAAGCAACCAAAAGATAATGAATCTTCGTTTTGGTTTTTCCTCCACGTTTTGTTTGGCCTGAATTTTCTGCCAAAGCAAATCAGGATCAGTGGGCGTTTTGTGTTGCTCCACCTGATTTTTTATGAATTTATCTAACCTATCCGGGCCCATGATTCTTGCTTTTTCTGATTACTTAATTTTACGCGAAGTAGTTTTTTAGCTTTTGATAAATTACTACGAGAGGTCGATTCTTCTATCCCCAATAGCTCGCCAATTTCTTTATGCGGATAACCTTCTACGACTGCAAGGTTAAAAACCTGTCGGTATCCATCGGGTAGTGTATTGATCAAGGTCATCACATCTTCTGCTTGTAAATGATCGTATACGGTCGGGTGTAGTTGAATGTCTTCAAACTGTTCTACTGCTCGTTCATGCGTAAAGCATTTTTTGTTCAATCGTTTTAATGCAGTGTTGATGACTATCGTTCTCATCCAAGTTTCGAGTTTGCCTTTGTTACTATCATATTGTCGGATCGCTCCAAAAATTTTGATAAAAGCATCTTGCAAAACATCTTCCGCATCTGCACTGATTGGTGTGTACCGTCGGCTAACAGTCAGGAGCATAGGGGAGTAGTTGACCACCAGCAAGCGCTGATACTTTGCGTCATTTTTTATACACCCTTTTATGATATCCTGTACGGTCATTTAGTTGATCTAAGTTTTTCTTTTAGAAAAGCGGGAGCCAGATTTCACCCAGCTCCCTACTTTAAAGGTATTTATATTTTGAAGTTGTTTAAGAATTAACAAGATTTATTCCCGCTCGATCTTAAAGGTACCGCTGAGAGGAATTGCAGCACCTCCTCCTTGAAAGTCATTCAGCGTTCCTTCAAAAGAACCAATTACAAAACCACCCACTGGCTCAAAAGTTTCAAACTCAACTTCTAGGTCACACACTCCACCGTCACATCCTAGTGAGATGAAATCCCCTGCTGTATTTTGATAAGTCAGGAACATCCCGTCCGGAGTATATATTCCAGGAGCATTAGCAGTTATATAAAATTCAATCTGGCTAAATGTATTTAATGAGTCTGGATCAGATCCTCCGAAAGTGAAACCTCCTGTACTTGGATTATCGTAAGCGTATGGGAGAATAATTAATGTTTCAATACCGTCAACAGTATAATTCAAATACTCAGTTAAGTCATCACATACATATACGGATCCTAGGTCTAAAGTTGTTGCACCAGTTACATCATGAGTTATAGTTGAACTTTGCTTTAGGGAATCGAAGTCATAACCCGTTGTCTCTACACTAGTAGCGTTACAAATACTAATAA
>CALGLS010000318.1 GCA_937959375.1 uncultured Saprospiraceae bacterium | reverse complement strand
CCAGCGAAGCCTCGAGGAGGTTCGATTTGGGGGCGAAGCATTCATCCGTAAATTGCTGTTCAGGGATGTAAATTTCAAAATCATGATTCTGCTTTTGGTGGATTAATAAATTTAAAATCGATTATCTAAAATAAAATTAATAAGGTACATAATATTCACCCTAACACCCTGATAAAGAGTGCAGTAGTCAATATAGTGTTTTATAGTAGACAGCTGGTTTAGAGCTGATAACTATCAGTCAAAGTTTAGAGATTCTATTGCGTTAAGCGAGTATGTTTCAGTTCATGGTAGAACATAATCTGCTGTGCTAAATACGTGATTAGACGTACTTACGCAATGTTTTTAGTTTAGAGATTCAATAGATAAGGCGAATGAGATCAGTGAATGATCATCTGGGAATGGATTTTTTATGGTCCATCGGATTATAATTTTGTTTTGGCGACTAATTATTAGGTTAATGGCACCTATCAATTAATCTGATTCGTTTTCTCAGAGATATGTTCTAAAAAGTGTGGTATGCTCATAAATAATATTTCAAAGGTAACAAAAGTTTTTTTATTTAACCAAACATCTATTTTAATAATTCTACAAATTAACGACTATAGGGTATAAAAGTGTCCATCTAAGTTTCAGTTGTAATTTCAATGTACTAGATTTTGGCATTTCTGTTTGTTTACGCCTTGTTTTCTAGATGAAATTAAAGTGTTGATCTTAAACTAAGATTTTATAGCTTTTAGCACAATGCATTGGCTAATAGTATTATAAATAATAGTAAAAATGATATGGGATTAATAAATTTATGTGAGATATGTTTGGAACAATGTTGAATGATAGCTGGTTGACAAAAGTCCAATTCCAATATACTATTACGAAGGTTTAAGGCAGAGGTTACGTTTATAAATTCTAAAATATTGTATATTTCCCTCATGAAAAATTATCTATGCTTTTCCATCCTTTTACTACTCGCAGGTAGCCTTAATGCACAATCTTTAAATGTGGACCTTTATGGTCAATTTAATAGAGGAGACATCTTTTATTCAGGGTCTTGGTTTTATGTTGGACCTGACGATACGGAGTATGCCTTGATCGGTACGCGAACTGGGGTGGCAGCTAACGTTATTGAGAACACTGCTCTTTCTGAAGTTGGCTTTATTCCCGGTCCTGAGTCAAATTGGAGAGAGATTACTGTGATTGAAGATCATGCCTTCGTTACCACCGAAGGTACTGGCCCTGGTCAGGGGATGCAGGTCATTGATTTGAGTTATCTACCAGACAGTCTTCATTTGGTTACAACTTATTCATATTTTTCTGATTCGCTTGGTAGCATTTCGCGAGGTCATATTATCCAAAGGAACAATTATGCAGATGAACCCTATGTTTATGTCAACGGTGGCTGCGGAAGTTGTGGTGTTCAAATTATAGATGTTTCAGATCCAACGAACCCAACTTTAGTCGGAGAATATCAGCCAGGATATTATATTCATGATTGTTTTGTAAAAGATGATCGGATCTATGCTTGTGCTTTTTATAATTCAACGGTTGATGTGGTAGACATTTCAGACAAAAGCAATCCTACACTTATTACAACTATTCCAGATCCTGGATCGAATACCCATAGTGTTTGGTTGACAGAAGACGATCGCCATCTTGTAATTTGTGATGAGGCAAATGGTTTACCTGCGCGTATTATGAATGTGGAAGATATTGAAAGTCCTTTTGTCGAAAGTCCAACCTATACTGCTGATCCAGCTTCTTTGGTACACAATCCATATATCCGAGGAGACTATATTTTTTACGCACATAACTCTGCTGGTTTGACGGTAGTCGATATTCGTGATGCAAGACTGCCAGTGGAAGTGGGGTATTTTGATACTTGGAGTGGTACGAGCGGAACAGGAGGTTTGTGGTCAGCCTGTCCTTTTCCTCCTTCTGGAAAAATAATAGGAGGCGACCGAACTGGAGGTCTTTACGTTTGGGAATTTAATAATACACAAGCTGGACGTTTTTACGGTGTTGTCAAAGATAGTTTGACTGGTCAAGTCCTTATGAATGCAGAAGTTATTTTGCAACCTGAGAATGAAACCTTAGTACTCGATTTTGATGGTGCTTTCAAATACGGTTCCATGTCTGAAACGGGTTTAGCTCTAGAAGCTTCTGCCATGGGATATAATCCTAAATCTATTTCTTTTGATCTTTTGGAAGGGGATAGTCTTTGGTTTGAAATCGAGTTAACTCCTGAAGGATGGACACCACCGGTTAGTGTTTTTGATTTTAAGCTTGCTTCTGAATTATCTGTTTTCCCAAACCCATCTTCTGGAGTTTTTAACATTGATGTTACAGATTTGGCTATAGCCAAAACAATGGAAGTATTTGATGTAAATGGTCGCCTGATATTGAATCAAAATATTGAGGGAATGCAGCAGGTTAAATTGGATTTGGTGGAGGAAGTTGATGGTGTTTATTTGGTTCGAGTTTTGGATGAGAATTTGGGAATTTTGGGTGCTGGGAATTTGGTGAAAGAGTAGTCCCTCGACTCGCAAGCTCGCTCGGGATGACAATGAATTATTGGTTATTGGTTATTTGTTAGGTGCTGTTTTGCTGGTAGCAGTATGTAGGAGGTAAAGGGGGGATTTCTTAGAGGTGAAGAATGTTGAATCGTTGAGTAACGAATGTTGAATTTTGATTTAGCAAAAGCGGTAAAATTATTAGGCAACTATTTTTTACGATAAAGGGAAAAACTGAAATTGCCACTTTAACTTTAACTCCCGCCGTCTCTCTCCAACAAATCCGGACGTCGCTCCTCCGTTCGTTTCAAAGCCTGATCCTCTCGCCATTCGTCAATCAATTTATCATTACCAGAAAGTAAAACATCGGGCACTTTCCAATCTCTAAATTCTGCTGGTCTAGTGTAAACGGGAGGGGCTAAAAGATCGTCCTGAAAAGAGTCAAATAAGGCAGAAGTTTCATCATTTAAAACGCCAGGAATTAAGCGACCAATTGCATCTACTAAAACCGCTGCAGCAAGCTCTCCACCCGACAAAACATAATCGCCAATAGAGATGTCCATCGTAATATAGTTTTCACGAATTCGCTCATCAATACCTTTGTAGTGCCCACAAAGGATAATGAGGTTTTCTTTCATAGAAAGCTGATTAGCAATAGATTGCGTAAGTGTCTTTCCGTCGGGAGTCGCGTAAATAACTTCGTCGTAGGTACGTTCAGATAGGAGTTTATCAAGGCAGTTTGCGATCGGTTCGACCATCATCACCATACCAGCACCACCACCATATTGGTAGTCGTCCACTTGTCGATGTTTTCCCAAACCAAAGTCTCTCAACTGGTGAAGGTGTACTTCCAGTTTTCCTTTTTTTTGTGCACGTTTTAGAATGGAATGTTGGAAGGGACTTTCTAGTAGTTCGGGTAGGACTGTGATGATGTCTATTCTCATATTTTTTCTTTATTGAGACCGCTTCGCTGTCAGATCGCTATGCTGTCAGATCGTAGCGGCGCTGCCGCTACTGAGAGATCGCTTCGCTGAGAGACTTTCCTTCTTTCGCGGTTCCCCATCAGACGTAAATCTGCAATGGAATTGATAGAAGGTCGCGATAGAGGGAAAGTCACTCAGCCGCTTTAGCGGCGATCTCGCAGTCGTGGCAAAGCCTATGACGATCTCGCAGTCATGGCAAAGCCAACGACGATCTCTCAGCGCAGCGGTCTCAATTAACTAGTTAATTTTCAACAATTCCACCTCAAAAATAAGGGTAGAAAAAGGTCCAATATCTTTACCTGCACCACGCTCACCATAAGCAAGATCAGCAGGAATGAAAAGTTTCCACTTGTCACCTTCTTTCATTAATTGCAATGCTTCTACCCAACCTTGAATAACGCCATTTACTGGGAAAGTTGCCGGCTCACCTCGGTTTACAGAGCTATCGAAAACGGTACCGTTGATTAGCATTCCGTGGTAGTGAACAGTTACCTTATCCGTAGCTGCTGGAGAAGCTCCAGTTCCTGCGTTGATAACTTCGTACTGAAGACCAGAAGGAAGTGTGGTTACCTCAGCTCTTTTTCCGTTTGTTGCAAGAAAAGCCTCACCTTCAGCTTTGTTAGCACCGAATGCTTTTGCAGCCTCAGCTTGTTGGTATTCTTGTACACATTTGTTTGCCTCTTCAGGAGTGAAAATGGTTGGCTTGTCAGCCAATACATCGTTGATAGCCAATGCAAGGTCATCTCCTTTTAGGTCTTTAAATCCTTGTTGCTTTAAGTTTTGTGCTATAAGAACACCAAGGCTGTAACTTACTGAATCTACTTTTTGATTTGCCATAGTAGGGACCGCTTCAATTACGGTATTTTGATTTAATTTATTTTTTGTTGTGCACGACATCACGCCGGTCACTAACAATAAAATGATGAATAGATTTTTCATGTTATTTTGTTTTTTTCAAAATTGAAAAAAAGACCGAAGACGGAAGACAGAAGACTGAAGTTTCCCACTAACGTAAATTCACGATAGAAGGAAACTTCGGTCTTCCGTCTTTCAACTACTTCTTCAACTCCGAATAATACTCAAAGAAATAAGGAATCGTTTCAATTCCTCTATAATAATTAAACAAGCCAAAGTGCTCATTAGGGGAATGGATCGCATCAGAGTCTAAACCAAATCCCATCAAAACAGATTTTGCTTTTAGTGCTTTTTCAAATAAGGCAACGATCGGAATTGATCCGCCTGATCGCTGAGGTAGTGGCTCTTTTTTGAAGGTCTTCTTCATCGCCATTGCAGCAGCTTTGTATTCCAATGAATCGGTTGGAGTCACCGCTGGGTTACCACCGTGATGTGGCGTTACCTTTACTTTTACACCATCAGGTGCGATAGATTTAAAGTGCTTTTCAAACAACTTCGTAATCTTATCAGGATGTTGGTTAGGAACCAAACGCATACTGATTTTGGCAAAAGCCTGTGATGGCAAAACCGTTTTTGCACCTTCTCCAGTATAGCCTCCCCAAATACCATTTACATCAAGTGTTGGACGGATGGAAGTGCGTTCCAAAGTGGTATAACCTTTCTCACCTTGCACATCTTTGATCTTCAGATCTTTCTTGTATTTAGGTAAACTAAAAGGCGCCATATTCATCGCTTTACGTTCCTTTTTAGTAACAACTTCCACATCGTTATAAAAACCTGGAATGTTGATCTTGTTGTTTTTGTCATGTAGCGATGCAATCATTTTTGACAAGACATTGATTGGGTTGGCAACAGCTCCTCCGTATACACCTGAGTGTAAATCTCGGTTAGGACCAGTGACTTCAACTTCAATGTAGCTCAATCCACGTAGTCCGGTCGTGATGGAAGGAACGTTGTTGGCGATGATAGATGTATCAGAAAGTAGTACGACATCGCAGGCCAATAATTTCTTATTTGCTTTACAGAATGCTTCTAAGTTGACTGAACCAACTTCCTCTTCTCCTTCAATCATAAATTTGACATTACAAGGCAAAGTCTTAGTAGCCATCATTGCTTCAAAAGCTTTGAGGTGCATATACATTTGACCTTTGTCGTCGCAGGCTCCGCGAGCAAAAATAGCGCCTTTCGGATGTAGCTTTGTTTTTTTAATCACAGGCTCAAAAGGAGGTGAATCCCAAAGATCTAGTGGATCTGGTGGTTGAACATCGTAGTGCCCGTATACCAAAACAGTAGGTTTCTTTTTGTCAATGATATACTCACCGTATACGATTGGGTGACCTGGTGTTTTATAAATTTTCACTTTTTTCGCACCAGCTTCTTTGAGCTTAGTACTAATAAAAGTTGCTGTCTTTTTGACATCGCCATTGTATTTTGAGTCGGCACTGATGGATGGGATTTTGAGTAAATCCAATAGCTCATC